>UQSX01000004.1 GCA_900543715.1 uncultured Blautia sp.
TGTTTTATGATGAGCAGGGAAAGCACAGACGCACGAAGAAAGAGATTTTAGATGAACAGGGAAATCTTCGGGCAGGATGCAGTATTATTTAGGTAATTGCGAAACTCGTTAGATTTATTTGTGTTTAGAACACAAAAAGAAAGAGCTTTACATTTGGGATATAACTTAAACATGGGGAGTGACTAATTTATACTTTGGGGCGCACTTAAATAAACCTCTGATTTAATTAAGCTGGTAAGCCTAAGCAATGAGTGGTTTCAAACTGCGAATATATTCATGATGATGAATTTTGTCTGCAAGAACAACGGTAATAAGTTGTGTGATACCTGCAAGGATCAAATCTGCATGGAGCGTTTTTTCGTTTTGTGTTTTTCGTCCGGCAAAGATGCAAATATTTGTTGATGCAGATGCCTGCCCTGTAGTTGCAATCATTGAAAAAATCGCAAAAGAAAATAGTGTTCCGGTAACGTTGTTGTGTGATACGAATCATGTTCTGTCATCAGCTTATAGCGAAGTTGTTGTTGTCGGTGCAGGAGCAGATGCAGTAGATTATAAACTGATCAGTATCTGCCATAAAGGAGATATTGTCGTATCACAGGACTACGGTGTAGCTGCAATGGCATTGGGAAAAGGTGCTTATGCTATTCATCAATCAGATAAATGGTACACGAATGATAATATTGATCAGATGCTAATGGAACGGCACCTGAATAAAAAAGCCAGAAGAAGTTCCCGTAAATGTCATATCAAGGGACCGAAGAAGCGGACGGAGGAAGATGATGAAAGATTCGCTCAATCTTTTGGAAAAATGCTTTTGATGGCACGTGAGAAAGATGTCAGATGAGGAATTATACGGCTGCACTTCCATTTGCAGCAATGAAACTGTTGGAGACTGGTGCTTATGATGTGAAAATGACCATGCGTGATATCTTTGTCTTTCAATTTTCAGGACCAAAGTCATTAACAATTATAGAAAAACTTACGAATACGAATCTTCATGATCTAGCATTTTTGCAATTTCGTAAGGTAAGTATTCCGGGACTGAATATTGAAGTGGAAGTAAACAGGATTGGGATGAGTGGAACACTTGCATATGAAATTCGTGGTTTAAAAGAAGATGGTCCCAATGTATATCATGCGGCTTATGAGATCGGAAAACCTATGGGATTAAAGAGGCTTGGATGGCGGAGTTATCCGGTGAATCATGCTTTTGGAGGATATCCGCAAGTTACGGTATCATTTGAGAGCGCTTCCTATAAAGATCCGAAGGTTGTAGAAATGTCACCTGCAAATATTTCATATACTGGAAGTGTTGAACCAGAGAATCTTCGTGCACGTTTCCGGACGCCGGTAGAGGTTGGCTGGCAATGGATGGCAAAATTGGATCATGACTTTATTGGAAGAAAAGCTCTTGAGAAAGAAATGTCAAATCCTCAAAAGATGATTGTATCTTTAATTTGGAATCCGGAAGATATTTTAGATGTACAGGCATCTTTGTATGGAGAGGGGGAGCCTTATAAGCAGATGGAGTATCCTTGTTGCGTTCCGGGCATGTGTGGAGGACATCAGGACTATGTTACCACAAGGGATGGCAAGGTTATTGGTTTATCCAGTAGTGCGGTATATAGTTCCCATTATCATAAAATGATTTCTGAATGTACCATAGATATGGAATATGCCAAAGAGGGCGAAGAAGTGATTGTAAAATGGGGCGATTATGGAAAGCGTATAAAGGATATCCGTGCAGTAATTGCAAAATTTCCATTAAATGGTCTGGTTGAGAATAAAAATTATGATATTAGTTCTTGTCCGTATGGCTTTGAAGAATGAAGGGAGTTTTCATGAGTAAAAAAAATAGAAAATGGCTGGTATTTACGATTATGTGTCTTGCATATATGCCAGGAAGTTATGCACAATACCAGTTATCCGTGTTTGCCCCGGAACTAATACAATCTTTTGGACTTACAACATCGCAGTTTTCATCTTTATTTACGGCGCCTATGATTGTAGCAATTTTCTTGAGTTTTGTAGGAGGAATGATTTCTGACAAGGTTGGTTCAAAGAAAGTCATTAATATTTCATTTGTTATAGCTGGAATTGGAATGATTGGGAGAGTTTTTGCAAATAGCTATATGCCATTTTTTCTTTGCATGGCATTAACCGGTTTCTCCAATATGTTTGTCAATATTAATGCATCCAAGATTACTGCAAGTTGGTTTGAGCAGGAAAAGCTAGGAATTTTGATGGGCATATTTGCATTTTGCGGACAACTTCCGGGAGCCTTTGCGACAGCAACGACGGCAGTTTTGTTTGATAGCAGGACATCTGCTTTTATTGTATCAGCAATATTCTGTATTAGTGTATTTGTTTTATGGTTGCTTTTTGTGAAAGATAAGCCAGAGGATACAATGGAAGAAAGGGAGAAGATAGATCAGGAAAATCAACCTTCCATTGGGGATTCTCTTAAGGTAGTACTTTCTAATAAAGGTGTATGGCTGGTTTCTATTTGCATTATGATGGCTCTTGGCAGTACGGTAACTTTATCCACTTTTATGCCGATGGCATTGCAGACCATGTATGGAATAGATTTGAAAGTATGTGGTACGATTGCATCTATGTTGACATTGGGAAATTGTATTGGTTCTATTACAGGTCCCATTGTATTCTCTAAAATCAAAAATGTTAAAGTGTTTGTATCAGGAGCTGCCGTGTTGAGTTTTGCCGGAATTATTATGTGTTGGAGATTTCCGTCCATATTCGTTTTACACATACTGGTTCTTTATACTGGAATTATGCTTGGAGCGTCAATGCCTATTTTCCTTTCCGCACCGGTTTTGTTAGAAGGACTTGGAACTAAATATGCAGGAAGTGCGGCGGGTGTCATCTCTACATTACAGCTTCTTGGAGCTGTTTTGATTCCAACTTATATCTTAACACCGATTGCGGGAGATAATTATAGTTTGTTGTTTATGCTTGCATCCATATGTATGGTAATTATGTTTCTCTGTGGGCTGTTACTCCCTCAGTTCGGAAACAATCAAAAGTAAGAATCACAAAATAAATGAAAATCTTCCTATGTTGCAATGAAATTGCTGTCGCAAGCCAAATTTCAAGCATAGGAGGATGTCCAAATTAGAGTGTTTCGCAGATGAAGCAGGATATTAATAAATAGAGAAGCATATTTTCATCCAGGTAATCCAGTGAAATATGGAGCAGGTCTTCGATTTTTCGTAGCCGGTAGATCAAGGTGTTTCTATGAAGATGAAGCGTCCGGGCAGTCTCCGCTATATTTCTTCCGTTGATAAGATAGCATTTTAAATTATGAATGAGCGTGAGATCCTGCTCCATATGGCTTTGCCACAGGGATAAAACAGCTGGGTGGCAGAAGCCCGGCAAGGAGTTTTTTTCCTTAAGGACACCATATAAAACATGCGGAAAGGCTTCATCAAACCTTTGAATATGTTTTTGAGGCTCCAAAGGGTAAGATTTCATAAGCCTGCATTGTCCATATGCCATGGAAAGCTCCGTGAATCTAAAAAAACGGGTGCTTATATAGACCTTAAGGGAAAGCCGTTTTAGCAAATCATCCAGTGCGGCGTATGATTTTTCATAATCAGGATCAAAATCCCGCCTGCGGCAAACCGCAACAATAGAATGTTCAAAATAGAGGACAACTCCATGAGGCAGAATATTTTTTATCTGATGAATATAGGCAGACTGACGGGTATCCGAGACGTCAGATTCCGGAAGGGAAAATTGATAAAGATACCAAATATCCTCGTTCGTATAATTTCTGGCTTGGAGATAATAAGAGGTAGAAAGCTCATCTGCCGGATATCCCTGTAAAAGCCGTATAACATAATAGTTTTCTTCATCCTGCAAAAGAAAAGCCTGAATCTGGTGATTCATAGCAAGCTCTGTAAAATGAACGACTTCTAATAACAAAGCCTTTTGTGCTTCCGTAAAGGGACCGTTCATATCTGTCGTACCGAATGCTCCAAAGTTTTTTCCCTCAAAATAAAGCGGAGCGGTCAGAGAGTGATGGGATGGATCCTGACGAAAGACGCTGGAGATTAAGCGGTTTCCGCTGTGAATTTCCTGCATAACTCTCTGGTGTTCGTCAGGATATATGGATTCTGTCGGTGTAAAGCCGAAATTGATAACCTCGTCCCAGAGAGTTCCCTCGATTTTTTCCTGAAATTTCCCGGCATAATGCAGCAGCTTTCCGGTTGGAGAAAAAAGGGCAATCGGGTTGCAAAGAAAGGTGGCCGCATAATCAAGCAGATCTGAAACATCTTTGTTTTCGATAATTATCTTTAGGCATTGCTCATACCAGGCATAGTACTTATCAAAAATATCCAGAAACTCACGGAATACCTTATGAAAAGGCTCGTCCGTATATAAGATGGCGGCATGCTCCATCCAAGAAGGGTTTATCTGTTCCTCCTTTGATCCGGTTTTGGTACAGAAAATCAGGAACCGGGGCTTACGTATATCCCATTCCCTATCAAGGAAAGAGATCTCTTGTGTTAAATACAGAAAATCATTATCGATTATTTCCATGGAATCATCAAGCATGCGGGCATGCCGGAATAATTGATCTAAGCCCGTAGATTTATAAAAAATCCTGTATTTATCAGGAATCCAGTCAAGGATGACAGAAATGCTCATAGATTTCATTGCAAAAAACTCCTTTGGTTATTTTTGACGAAAAAAGACGGTATAAATGAATTATATAACTGATGACGGGAGATGGCAACTGCTTTACTATAAATATATAGGAAACACTGTTCAGGCGCCGACAGTTAGAGAGGAGATAATATAATTCAGACAAAAGGAGGGAGGCAATAAAAAGAGCTGAGGGAGCATCCTATAAAGGGGTATCGATTTTTTAATATTATAACTATATAGTTGAAAGGATTTTTTTTTATGAAAAAGATATTGTTAAATGGAGTAGACGGAAATTTTGGAAGCAGGTCAGCTCGTGTACTTCTGGAAAGATATCCTCATGAAGCTTTGATTTTTACGGCTCCAACAAAAAATGGTCTTGAAAAATACCAGGCAATGGGCATTGAAACCAGAATTGCCGATTTTAACAATGCGGAAAAACTGACGGAAGCATTTAAAGATGCGGATACAGTTATTCTGATCTCCATGCCATTCGTTGGACCGAAAAGAAGAGCGGCACATAAAATTGCAATTGATGCGGCCGTGGCGGCAGGTGTAAACAAACTGGTTTATACATCGATTGTAGGAGCCGGACATGAGGATATCAATGCTTACGAAGTAAACGATCATGTATGGACCGAAGAGTATATCAAAAAACAGCCCATCCATTATTTGATTCTTCGGGATTCCCAATATGCGGAAGCAATGGTCTCCACATTTGTGGAAGCAATTGAAAACACAAACGGCATCATCCGTAATAACATGGGGGATGGGAAAATGGCATTTGTTTCGAGGGATGACTGTGCGCTTGCGGCAGTCTGTGCGGCAATGTCTGATTGGGAGGATCGAATTGTTGATATAAATGGAGCCGAGCTTCTGACAATTGCACAGTACATGGCAATCGCCTCGGAGGTTACGGGTAAAAAGACGGAATATCAATATATCAACGATGATGAGATGTATGAGTTCTTTGACTCCATCGGTGTTCCAAGGACAACGGAGGAAATGTGGGCGGACACGGCGAAGAACTTTCCATTTTGCTCAGATGGAATGGTGTCCTTTGGCAGGGCAATCCGTCTGAATCAAATGAGTACATTTACAGATGATTTTGAAAAGCTGACAGGGCAAAAGCCCATCACGGTAAGAGAAATGTTTGAAGATATGGAAAATCATTTAATCGGAACAAGAACATCTACAGATAATTAAAAACAGTAGGAGGACGAAAAATGGCAGAAATGATGAATCCGGCGCTGGAAGGCGCCACCTTATTGTTCCCACAGGGATCTTTTATTACGGCATATGCTTATACGGGCGTGGAGGATGAGATCAAGGCATATCAGACCAGCGCATGGATTGGAACGGCGCTTATGACATCCCCCATTTATGATGTATACGGACCGGATGCCGTTAAATTAATGGGACAGGTTTGTACAAATGATTTTACCACGCTGGGAATGAACGGCATACGCCATGCCGTAATGTGCAATGAGAAAGGTCAGATTCTGACAGACGGCGTTGTAATCCGTATCGGAGAAGATCGTTACAGAACCTACTGGCTTGATCCGGTGATCTCTTATTATGTCAATACATCAGATCTGGATGTGCATGGCGAAAACATGAGCGGAAAGGAATATTTTATCCAGATTGACGGTGAAAAGTCCTTAGAGATTCTGGAAAACGCATTCCAGGCCAATCTTCACGACATCAAATTCGGCAGACATAGAATCCAGGAGGTAAACGGAAAACAGGTACGCATCATCCGGCTTGGCATGTCCGGCAACCTTGCTTATGAAATTCACGGAGATATGGCGGATTATGCGGAGATCTATAATCTGGTATGGGCGGCAGGTGAAAAGCTGGGAGCAAGAAAGCTTGGGCTCCAGGCTTATAACATGTTTAACCATACGGAGGCCGGATTCCCGAATATCAATCTTCACTATCCGCTTCCGTGGCTGGAAACCAGCGAGAAAATGACAGAATATATGCGCACAGTGCCTCAGTTATCCATGTTCAATCTCAATCGAAGGCTTCTCGGAAGTGTGGGGGATGATCTTCAGGCTCGCTTTGTTACTCCCTATGATGTGGGATGGGATTTCCTGATTAAATACAATCATGACTTCATTGGAAAAGAAGCCCTCCTTGAAATGTCGAAAAAGCCCCAAAAAAAATGCGTAACCCTGGAGTGGAACGCCGAGGATGTGGCAGAAGTCTTTGCAACCATGCTCAGCCCTGGGGAGGAACCCTGCGAGGATATTACCAAACCCTGCGCTCTTGAATATTATTTCTGTGTCAGAGAGTTTGGTTTTGAGTACCGGGCGGATAAGGTGCTGGCTGCAGATAAGGAGATCGGGATCACAAGCGGAAAAATCATCTCTTATACCTATAACAGCATGATTTCTCTGGCCTTCATTTCCGCAGAATATGCCAAAGAAGGGACGGAGCTTGAAATACTCTGGGGAACGCCGGGAACCCGCCAGATGAAGGTTCGCGCAAAGGTTGCCAGATTCCCGTATAATCAGGATTATATCCGTAATGAAAAGCGGGATGTTTCGGATATACCTGTTTTTGAAAGATGAAACCGGAGATGATTACATAGGGAAAATAAAATTTATGTGTTCCCCTGCAGAGTTTTCAAGCTTTGCAGGGGATCTGCTGTTTACGGGTTTATTCTTTTAACTTAATACATATACCTGTATTAATTATTGAACATAATATAGAATTTATTTCTCATGTAGCAGATTATCTTGTAGATGTAGGAAGAAATGCAGGAAATAAAGGTCCTATCGTATGGAAATTGTGGAAGACAAAGATGAAGGCGGATTTGAAGTTTCTTATCCGGATTTGCCTGGATGCATTACTTGTGGTGAGACAGTGGAGAGGGCGGTAGCAAATGCACTGGATGCAAAAAAAGCATTGGTATTATGTAAATTATTTGTAGTCTTTAAGGTTTTTTCGACGTATTTTTGATAAGTATTTTCCGAGTTTCTCTATACGGTCGATATTGTAGTAAGCACAATCCCATATTTCAGAATACATGTGACCTTCATATTTATAGCATATAAGATCATCGTAGTATGCAATAAAGAAGTCTGCGTTTGGGTTATCATATAGTCTAGAGAATTTAGCAATTGTAGGTATATGCATATAAATATCAATTCATTTTTTGCTTCCATTGTATCCTTCATTAGGATGAGAAGAGGTATTTAATGGATGTGTTACGATAAAAGAACGAATTGCTTTAAACTTATCATTGGCAAGTTTTCGAGAATTGTTTTCTTTGTTTCGCGAACCGGACGGCTTCGTTCTGATCTACAAGCGGTTGTCTGTCCGCGGCGGCTATCAATGGCCCAGGAAGCAGTCAGAGGTCCGGAATCTTTCCTGGCGGGAGTTTGACTGGCTGATGTCCGGGATTGATATTGACCAGCCCAAAGCCCTCAAAGCAGAGTGAAAAGCATCTGGATTCCAATAAAAATCCTGCATAGAAAAATCCGGAAATGCCCTGTAAATTCGGCACTTTTCGGGAGTCATTTTTCTTTAGTAACAGCTCCGTTTCTGGTATAATAAAAGTATGAAATCCGAGGAGAGAAACGATGGCTTCCAGTGCGAAAGATATCCAGCTTCGAGAGCTGAAAGATACATTATCACAACTGAAAACAATGATATCTGAACAGACTGAGCTGATCCGATCTCTCCGTCTTATGCTTGATGAAAAATCCAGTCACGAGAAAGCGCTCCAGGAACAGGTAGACTATCTGACCAAAAAGCTTTTCGGCTCATCCAGCGAAAAGAGATCCGATGACATTCCGGGACAACAAAATCTCTTTGATGAAGCGGAAATGGAACAGGCTCCCTCTTTGCCGGAAGAAGAGACCGTGATCCGGGAGCATACTCGTAAAAAGAAGGCAACCCATGAGGATCTCTTCAAAGGCCTGAAGGTTGAAAAAGTCGTGATCCCTCTTCCGGAAGAAAATCAGATTTGCCCGATCTGCGGTACGCAGATGGTCCTGATCGGTGAGGAGTATGTCCGCCGGGAACTGGAATTCATTCCTGCTACCTGTAAAGTGATCGAATACTACAGCCAGAGTTATGGTTGCCCATCCTGCAAGGAAGGATTCGGCGATACGGAAAAGCCTGTGATCGTAAAGTCTCAGGTGCCGGCGGCTCTGGTTGGGAAAGGTCCTGCCTCAGCATCCGCTGTTGCATGGACTATGTATCAGAAGTATGCCAACGGGCTTCCCCTTTATCGACAGGAGAAGGACTGGAAACAGTATGGAGTCCAGATCAGCCGCACCACTCTTGCCAACTGGATCATCTACTGTTCGCAGAACTATTTTCAGCCGATGTATGAATACTTCCACTGTGAGCTGCTGAAATGCAGCTTTACAATGGCAGATGAAACCCGAGTTCAGGTATTGAACGAGGAAGGGCGCCGAGCCCAGACCCAATCATTCATGTGGCTGTTCCGCAGCGGCGAGGACGGGCTTCCGGCGATCATCCTGTATGGCTATTCCCCGACCAGAAGCGGCAGTCATGCAAAGGAGTTCCTGGAAGGCTATAGCGGATACCTGGAAACGGATGGATATCAGGGATACAACAACCTTCCAGGGATCAGACGCTGCTCTTGTTGGGCGCATATCCGTCGATACTTTATCGATGCCGTTCCCAAAGGAAAACAGTATGACTACAGCCAGCCGGCAGTGCAGGGAGTCCAGTACTGCAGCCGGTTATTCGCCATTGAGGACTCCATTAACAAAAAGTATCCCGGTGATTATGAAAAGCGGAAGCAGCTGCGTCTCGAGAAGGAAAAACCTGTTCTGGAGGCTTTCTGGTCGTGGCTTGACCAGCAGAAGCCCGTCCGGAATACCCGGATGGATAAAGCCGTGAATTATGTTCTCAACCGGCGTGATACAGCAGAGACCTATCTGGAAGACGGACGATGCAGCTTCACTAACAATCTCAGTGAGAATGCGATCCGTCCATTCGCAGTAGGCCGGAAGAACTGGCTGTTCAGCAATTCCGTAGAGGGAGCGAATGCCAGTGGCGTGGTCTACACAATGGTTGAGATGGCAAAAGCACACGATTTGAATATTTACGGATATCTTAAATTTCTGCTGGAGCACCGGCCAGGTAAAGACATGACCGATAAACAGCTGGCAGAGCTGGCACCTTGGAGTGAAAAACTCCAATCTATCAAAAATCGCATGTGAATTATAGTGAATTACTCCAACTCGCAAAGGGCTGGGGTAATTTTGTATCTGACCGCACTAATATTTGGCGCTTACATTACAGACAGGAGCAAGGGTGATATTAGATGATCATTCATCCGGACAGGAAAAGCCGGAACGAAACGGAATTATTCTATTAAAATGAAGCTGGGAGAATTGCCATGCTCAATGAGGTTTTCGGGAATGTGGAGTTGAGCGAGGCAGAAATGCAGACGCTAATCTGGCTTGTAAAACGGGCGGAAAATACTGTGGCGAATGTAGTCTCTGCGATCCGAAAGGCGATGACTTCGGATGCAAGCGGCGGGAACTGCAGCCCCGTCCGTAGGGCGGGAAAAGCCTCGGCAGGGCGCAAAGGCAGCTTTTGATAGACGGAACGGCTGTCAAAAGTGCTTTTGCGTTACTTTCGATGAAAGTAACAAAGCTTATGCGCCGGATACGGCGCTGATTACTACCCGACAAGGGAGAAAGGAGAGTTATTGAAGAGGACAATCAGCTTTATGACAGGGAAAAGCAGGAAAAAATCAAAGAACTGAAGGAAGAGTATCAGAAAGCTCTGGAAAAACAATAAAAATCCCGGTCAGACACAGATCCTGAAGAAGTGTCTGCCGGATCTATTCCGGCAGAGGGCTTTTGGAACCTGACAGAGGTGTCTGTGAGGGCGTGTTATCAGGATACATATGACGGAGGGCGTTCATGATCAGCCGGAAGGTGAGCTGGGCCATATATTGAGGCGTTTCATCGGTATCGGAGGTCAGCCAGGTTTTCACCAGACCGATGCAGCCGGAAAGACAGAAAGAATAGGAATATTTCAGGTCTTCAATAGTGTCCGGAAAAGTCCGGCGCAGTACGTTAAGACTGTGGGTGGAAATCAGATTTTCAATGCGATGGATAAACGCGATATCCCCGTTTGGCCCCAGCAAGGCGCTGCAGATATCTTTGTTTTCTGCCAGGATCTGAAAAATATCCTCAATAAAAGGAAAGCTGGATTCGTTAAAGGGACTGACCGGATGATTCTGAATGGTCTGGCGGATCTCTTCCAGCAGTTCTTCTTCAATGGTGGAAAGCATATTGAAAATATCCGTATAATGGAGATAGAAAGTAGAACGGTTGATATCCACTTCCTCTACCAGTTCTTTTACAGTAATTTCTTTAATACTTTTTTCCTGCATAAGTTTTGCAAGCCCGGCTCGAAGCTGGGCTTTTGTTTTGCGGATTCTCCGGTCAGTTTTTTCTTTCATAGATTTCTCCTTTCGAAAATATAAAAAAATTATAAACCATAGACACTAGATAGACATTTTGTCTATTAATAGACGCAACGAAGGATTATTGTCGGTTGTAAGGTATTTATAACCCTAGTATAATGCGGTATGTGTAAATAATCAACATAATATCTATTAAACTATAACTAGTTACGCAGACAGAAAGGAGACAGGAGAATGCTGAAACTAGAGTGGAAAAAGCTGCTGAGTAATAAACTCATGTTGGTAGTTATTGTTGCGATTATTGCAATTCCTACCATTTATACCACCCTTTTTCTGGGATCCATGTGGGACCCTTACGGCAATATGGACAAATTGCCCGTGGCTGTGGTGAATGAGGATAAACCGGTAGAATATGAGGGAGAAACATTAAACATAGGAAAAGAAATGGTGGAGAATCTGAAAGAGGACGGTTCTCTGAATTTTTCTTTTACAGATAAGGAAAGGGCCCGGCAGGGGCTGAAAGACGGAAGTTATTATATGGTCATTACCATACCGGAGGATTTTTCAGCCAATGCAGCCACCCTTACCCGGGAAAAACCTGAAAAAATGGAACTTTCTTATGAAACAAACCCGGGTATCAATTACATTGCTTCTAAGATGAGCGAGACAGCTATGGAGAAAATCCAGAGTTCTGTCCGGGAAGAAGTTACCCGCACCTATGCAGAAGCGGTTTTTGAACAGATCGGTAAGGCCGGGGACGGAATGGAGGAAGCGGCAGATGGTTCCGGGAAGCTCCAGGAGGGAACCCGGGAACTTGCCTCAGGAAATGAACAGATCGAAGAGAATTTACAGGTTCTGGCAGATAGTACTCTGGTATTCAGAGATGGCAGTCAGACCCTGGAAGAGGGACTAAAGACTTATACAGATGGAGTAACAGCCGCAGACAAGGGAGCACGTGAACTTCAGGATGGGGCCAGTGAACTGAACAAGGGGACGAAAACCCTGGACAGCGGGGCAAAAGAACTTGCCGGCGGAAGTGAAAGCCTGGATGCAGGAGCCCAGTCCCTGGAAGAGGGCATGGGACAGTTAGAAGGAAAGATCCCGGGACTTTCTCAGGGAGTCCGGGCATTATCCCAGGGGTCTTCCCAGCTTGCCGCAGGTGTCAAGACAGCGGGAGAGGGAAGCAAAAGTCTGAAGGCAGGAGCTGAACAGACAGACAAGGGTCTTGCATCTTTACAGGAAGGACTGGATCAGCTGAACAGTGCAGCATCCCAGCTTCCCGGGCAGACACAGAAACTTCAGGAAGGTACAAATGGGGTTTATGAAGGGGCAGCTCAGCTTTCCCAGGGAATGAAGCTTCTGGAAGAACAGGCAGTCCCCGGCATTTCTGCCAGTATTGATCAGGTAAACGGACAGCTGCAGGATGGAGGAAAACAGGTTTTTGACTCTGTGAAAGAGGGCGCGGACCAGTTAAAGTCCAGTACCGATCAGCTCCTTGCGGGGATTCAGGGAACGGAGAGCATGTCCCAGGAAACAGGAAGTGGGGACCAGCTGGGCGATACTTTAGAGGGGAATGCCCAGGAAGCCGGAAACCAGGCAGAGGTAGCCCAGGCTGCGGCAGAAAATCTGGGAGGTGTGGAAAGTATAGACGCCTCTTATTTAAGTGATTCCTTGCAGCAGGCAATTGATTCAGGAGATATAGATGCAGTGGCATCCGTTGCCTGGGAGGCAGTGGCAGCTGCACAGCAAAACGCCGATGCAGCCAATGAGGCGGGAAGCCGTCTCCAGGAAGCTTCTCAGGCTCTTGGGAACAGCAGTGCCGCCCTGTCTCAGGATCAGCAGACCATGGCAGAGGCAGCCCGGCAGGCCCGGGATATGACCGGGGCCGGTTTGGCAGGGGAAAATTCTACAGACCTGAGCAGTGTGGTAAAGGGTCTTCAGGCATTATCAGAAGGTCTGGGACAGTTGTCTGCTCAGACAGAAACAGCCGGAGAACAGTATCTGGCAGGAGTGGACAGCGGCATGGAGCAGCTGAAGAGCGGAATCGGCACACAGGTTGGAGACAGCCTGTCTCAGCTGAGGGAAGGTGCTGACCGTCTTACCCAGGGAAGTGGAGAAGTGAACCGGGGAGTAGAACAGCTGACTGAGGCGGCACCTGCACTTGCCGGCGGAATCCAGAGTGCAAAGGATGGAGCCGGAGCACTGAAGACACAGGGAACGGAAGCACTGGTACAGGGAGCCGGGCAGCTGGATGAGGGATTTGGCCGTCTGGTACAGGGAAGTTCTGATCTGGATAAAGGAGTACAGGAAATGCAAGGACAGCTTCCGGCTCTTTCCCAGGGAGTGGAACAGCTGTCCCAGGGAGCAAAGGATCTGAAACAGGGAACCGGAAGTCTGAAGACAGGAGCCCAGACCCTTTCTCAGGGAGCAGGAACTCTTTCGGCGGGTATGGATACCTTGGTAGCCGGAACCAGCAAGTTGTCCCAGGGAACCGGCCAGCTTACTGCAAACAATCAGGCTCTTCTTGGAGGAGCGGTACAGCTGGAGGACGGAGCCTCCCAGATCAGCAGCGGAGCTTCCCAGCTTCATGACGGAAGTAAAACTCTTGGATCCGGGATTGAACAGCTGGCGGAAGGAACTAGGACTTTAAAAGACAGTCTGGCAGATGGGGCAAAACAGATCCGGGATACGAATAAAGGAGAAGATACGGCGGATATGTTTGCAGCTCCTGTGGAAACAAAAGAAACACAGATCACCAGGGTAGAAAATAACGGCCATGCCATGGCCCCCTATATGATGTCTGTGGCACTTTGGGTAGGCTGTATTGCCTTTAGTCTTATGTATCCGCTGACAAAGTACAGCGGAAAGCTGAAATCCGGTCTGGCCTGGTGGGGAAGCAAGGCATCGGTACTGTATCTGATTGCCCTGCTCCAGGCAGCGGTGATGATCTTTATGCTTCATCTGTGTGACGGTTTTGAGCCGGTGGCAATGGGGAAAACCCTGGCGGTGGCCTGTCTGGCTTCGGTGGCTTTTATGTCTGTGATGTATTTCTTTACCAATACTTTTGGCAAAGTGGGAAGTTTCCTGATGCTGGTATTTATGGTGATCCAGCTGGCAGGTTCTGTGGGAACCTACCCCCTGGAACTGTCCGGAAGCTTTGTCCCTTATCTTCATGACTGGGTACCGTTCACTTATACGGTGGAAGCCTTCCGAAGTACCATATCAGGAGGAGAAAGTATTCAGGAAGCCGTAATATTCCTGACCGTTTTGTGGATCGTCTTTACCCTGCTGACCATTCTGGAGTTCCAGATCCGGACCCTTAAGATGAAAAGAGGAAAAAGGACTCTGGATAACTGGTTAGAGGAAAAGGGACTGGCATAAGAGAAAAAAGAAGGGAAAGGACTTTGTACTGCCTTTGAAAAGACAGTGCAGGGTCCTTTTTTTTCGGCCATCCATACACTTTAATTTATATGAGGTATGATATGGACAGACAGCGGGAACGGAAGCCTCCGGGATTTTTCTGCAAACACCCTCCCCGGACAGTAAAAGGATAAGAAGGTATCATTGGAATTGTATGAACAGATAGGAGAAAAATGGAGGGGCCTATGGAATATAATAAGGAACAACAGGAAGTCCTGATCCAGGACTTTATTGATATGCTTTTTGTGCAGAGAAACTTGTCATCCAATACCCTGTATGCCTATAAAAATGACCTGCAGAATTTTTCCAGGTGGCTGGAAAGACGGCATTACGGGGATATCAATGACCGGAGCATCTATGAATATTTTTTTTATATGCAGAATGAGATAGAATTAGCACCCCGTTCTATCCGCAGAAAATATGTTTCTATTCAGCAGTATTGTGATTATCTCAGAATGGTTTTGAACTTAAATGAGATTTTCTTCCGGTTCACGGCCAGAAAATTTCAGTTGCCAAGGACATTGCCCAGGACCTTATCCAGGGAAGAGATTAAAGAGCTGATCCTGGCGGCTACTTTCCAGTATCAGCAGGCCCGGTCAGAATATAAAGAAAGACTGTCTGTCCGGAATATGTGTATAATCGAGCTGCTTTTCTGTCTGGGGCTTCGGGTGGGAGAACTTTCCGCTCTGGATATGGCAGATTACCGGCCGGAAGAGAATACAGTGCTGATTCATGGAAAAGGGAGAAAGGAGAGTTATTGAAGAGGACAATCAGCTTTATAACAGGGAAAGGCTCTGTCAACCACAACAGCAGAAAATTCCATGCAAAGAATACAGATCCGAAACGGAGTCACTGGAATGTGGAATACTGCAATCAGGATATTCAAGAAATATACCATGAATTATTTGATGAGGCACTTGAAAGGTATTTAACGAGTGTGGCAGGGTAAAAGTTCTGCCGCACAAAATTAAGAAATTTTACGTGCCTGCGCCAAAGAATATATCGAATGAAATTGAAAATTACATATATCTGCGAGTCTTCACTTTATTTTTCGCACTAGAGAGGAAATAAACAATGGAAATATCAAAAAGGGATTGGAAACTTTTCAGAGAAAAATTGGCAATTTGGCAGGAAAATTATATGGCATGCTTGATCAGGGAGTATATTGCCCTGATAAGCGATGAGGATAAAATAGCTTCTGACAGATTCTGGGAGCTTGACAGTAAAATCAAGACCGACAGACGTCGTCCGGGAGTGATCCTGAATGTAAGAAAATCTGAAGCCATATATGATATTGTTCGGCTTATCAGACTTGGAGTGATTACCTATGATGACCTGGCTGATTTCAGCGAAGACTTACAACAGGCAGTAAAGCTGATTCTGGACAGATAATGGGAAAACTGAAATAGTATAAATGAATGATCCAAAATATTAATTGAGGAATATTACAAGGAAATCATTCCTCGGCAAATTATTGGCAATGAGCCAAGTGGGCATGCTTGTATGCCCACTTGACGACTGTCGCAGCTGTCAAATCCCCGATGTATGTATCAATAGATCTGATTTAAGACAAAAGATTAGGTTGACACGAAAATCCATAGGTGATACATTAATTTCAACGGAGGAGCATTTATATGGGAAATATTTCAGGAAAGCAGGTCAGGGAGGTAATAAGACTTTATTCCTCTAACAGCTCGATTTTGGAGACAGCCAGAGCTGCTAGCTTGTCAACGGTCAAGGTCCGGAAGATTCTAATTACTGAAGGATTATGGGAAAGTGACACAAGTATAAAAATTGGAACCTTGCTGGATCAGGGACTGACCACAGAAGAAATAGCGGAAATTTTATGCATGTCTGTGAAAAATGTTCAGGCCTATATGCCCTATGAGCGGGGAATATATGGGGGAGAGGAATTGTCACCGGAGGCGGTCAGGTCTGACAGATACAGACATAGAATGAAAAAGGCTGCTTCCATGCAGGTGGTAAAAAGAATGAATGGCAAAGATAGGTCGGAAAGGATGGAAGAAATGGCGGATAAGAAAACAACGGGATTTCAAGATAGTCATGAGAACTGCCCGGAGGTATTAAAACTTCATCTGGAACTGGATTTGCAATATGCAGATGATGAAGAAATCCGGATATTAAAAAAGTACGGTTCTATGGAAAAGGGGATTTCCAGGGATATTCTCGTTCCGGCAGACATTACTCTACATGCACTGCATTATGCAATCCACAGAATGTTTGGATGGCAGAACGGACATCTGCATAGCTTTCTCCTGCCCGAAAATACATTCAGAGAATTAACAGAGGATAAATTCTGTATATGGACACAAATGGCAGGGGTGTATTTCCGGTTTCCAACGGAAAATTATGAAGACATATATTGGGATGATGACTATAGAGAAGGGGAAAGCATTAAGTCATGGATGAAGAAAAAATATACAGGGCCATATAGATATAAGGGATATGGGGAGCACTATGTGCCGAACCAGATAGAAGCAGAAAGCCTGCTTGCCATGAGGGAGGAAATAACCGTTCGTGAATTTGCTTTTGGCGCTGAAAAAAAGCCGGAGCCTTATAAGGTAAAGCTGAAGGAAGCAACGGTAGATCAGGTTATGCATGCATTTGCAGACTTGACTTGCTATGAATTACTGGAAAGGCTGCCTCTTGTACAAATCCTCAGTGTAAAGGGGCAAGGCAAGAGAGAACATCAAAAGATCAGAGAATATTTAGACAGAGAATTATCAAAGCTGAATATAAAGGAAATTATTGAAGAGTATAGAAATACCAGATTTAGAAGTGGGAAGAAGGAGCAGGAATTTTTGGGAAAATATGATCTTCCGGTAATTCCGGTCACAGATCAGCTGATCTACCGCTATGATTATGGCGATGGATGGAAAGTTCTGATCAGCTGTGAGAATGCATACAAGGGGGATGAAACAGGGCTGTGGAAGAACATGAATGGGGAAAAGCCGGATGTGTCTGCAGATAGACTGGAGGAGACTGTGACTAAGCACCGGCCAATATGTATCCAAAAGGATGGAATTGAACTTGTAGATGATGTAGGAGGTATAAGCGGTTTTTGCGAAATGCTGAGAACTATATGTGAATGTGATATGAATAATAAAGAGAGGCGGGAAGAAAGAGAAAATATTCTGGATTGGGCCCATATGATGGGATGGACAGGTAGGAATATCAGCCCTAAACAGACGTTATAAAAATTTTGAAGAGAAAGAAACAAAGATAAAAGGAGACAAGAATGAAGGACGAAAAGCTACAGGGAAATGAAAAGATTGAGGAAGCCATTGAAGGGCTTAAGAAAGAGCCCACCCAGGAGATACTGGCTCATACTCTGACGGTGATCCGCCGCCGGATGAAAGAAGAAGGTGAACTGATCGTTGCCGTGGAGCCCGGGGCGGGAGATTCTCAGCTTAAAGTTCATGGGATCCAGTTAGAGGACGGTACCAGCTGGTGGATGGCGTTTACCAGTTTTGAGGAAGAGATGAAAGGGGCGGATAAGGTTATGTCTGCCTTTATGGGAAATATGAGACAGCTCTTTGAAGCAGTCTTAAAAACGGACGGGATAAAAGGGATCATCCTGAATCCCTGGAACCAGACGATCATGCTGGATAAGCATCTGATAGGGATTATTCTTGGGAAAACAGTATAAAAATGGATGAAAGGAGAGTCATGATTCTGGCGCTAAATAAAAGAAAATATGACGCAGCAGGAAAAGTTAAAGAAAATAGAGAATTTTGAAATTGAGATTAAGATCCCAATAGAAGATCCTGAAAGAATAATGAAGCGTCTGATGATCAGAGGGTTTCAAAAATACCAAAAAGTCATAGAAGAAGACATGTATTATAACAGTGAATATCATGATGTGAGAAAGCATGATGAAGCCCTGCGTATCAGAAAGACCAGGGATCTTCTTACCGGTAAGACCAGGGCTCAGATCAATTTTAAAGGGAAAAAGATGGATCAGATTTCTATGTCCCGGCGGGAGTATGAAACAGGTATAGAGGACCCGGATTGCATGGAGAAAATCCTGGGGGCTATTGGATTTATACGGGTAGCAGGTGTAAAGAAGATTCGGAATTACCTTCGGAGAGAAGAAATGACCGCATGTCTGGACCAGGTAGAAAATCTGGGAGATTTCCTGGAGCTGGAGGTCATTGTGAGAAAAGAAAATCTCAGAGAGAAATGTCTGGTTCAGATGAGAGAGATTTTGCAGGAACTGGGACTTTCTATGGATAATACAGTGAGGACTTCTTATCTTAGTATGCTCATGGATAAATAAGAAAATAAAAGGAGAAAAAAGATTATGGAGAAAAAAATAGCGGTGATATTTCCGGGAGTGGGTTATCATGTGGATAAACCCCTTTTATACTATAGCAGGAAGCTGGCAGGACAGTATGGATATGAGATTGTTTGTGCAGACTACGGGAAGCTGCCTTCCGGGATTAAAGGTGACATGAAGAAAATGTATGAGGCCTATGAACAGGCCCTTGCCAGTGTAACGGAAAAATTTGCAGATCTGGATTTTCATTCTTATGATCGCATTCTGTTTATCTCCAAAAGTATCGGAACAGCTGTGGCGGCTTCTTATGATGCCCAATATGAAATTGGCGCCGGACATATCTATTATACTCCGGTGGAAGCTTCTTTCCAGGCAATCGGCACAGAGGGGATCGTCTTTCACGGGACCGGAGATGACTGGGCTAAGACGGAAGTTATTTCTGCAGAATGTGAGAAAAGAGGGCTGCCTCTATATTTGACAGAGCAGGCTAACCATTCTATGGAGACAGGAAATGCGCTCCGGGATTTGGAAATTTTAAAAACGATTATGGAGAAAACGGACCAATATATCAGAGAATTTTCCAGCCGGTGACAGGTGCTGCATAAAAAGACTGGAAAATAGTATTATGAGGAATATGATAGGATAATGGCAGGAGGAATAGGGAAAATGAGTGATATAAAAGGATGCCGACAGGCGGCAGAGAGTCTGTATGAGCGTTTTGAGTTCCGGTATATCCGCCCGGAGGAAGGAGACCAGGCAGCACGGATCGAACAGGTCTGCTTTCCACCCAACGAAGCATGCACGGAGAAAATGATGAAAGACCGGGCGGCTGCGGCTCCGGAACTGTTCCTGGTGGCAGTTGACAGGGAGAGTGGATTACTTGCGGGATTTCTATGCGGTCTGGCAACCGATGAAGTCAGTTTCCGGGATGAATTTTTTTATGACAATACGTTGTACCAGCCTGAGGGAAAAAATGTGATACTGTTGGGACTGGATGTCCTTCCGGAATACAGGGGCCAGGGTCTGGCAAGAGAACTGATGCATATCTACCTTCAAAGGGAAAAAGAACGGGGAAGGAAGATGGCAGTCCTCACCTGTCTGGCTGATAAAATTCCTATGTATGAAAAAATGGGATTCATCAGTCATGGACTGTCTAAGTCCACCTGGGGAGGCGTGCCCTGGTATGAGATGAGTTGTGCGCTGAATGATTAATGGTTATTTAAGAAAAGAAACCAGAAGGATTTTGTATGTTTATCTACATTAATAGAGAAGGGGGAGCAACAGGAAATTGATTGCTGTTTTGGGAGCTTGAACCAGGGAGAGAGATTCACGAAATTAGAATCCTATAGAAAAAATATCTGAATTATTTCCTCTGATATCTTCCTGTTTTTAGGCATATTGGAGGGAATGATCCGGAAATAGAATTCAGCATTTTTGCTAATTGAGAAACAAGCAAGTTTATGATATGGTAAAGATACATTTCGAAGGCAGATCAGCCAGTACTCCCCAATTATAAAATTTATGAAATGGATATTCTTAAACAATTCTATATTTTCTTATCAATGACATGAATCCCCTTTTTGAATTATAAAAGTACGGATTTGCTTCTATAAATATACTATATAGCTCATAAATCGGTGCAAAAAATAGATTTGATTTTTTCATTGAATGAGTGTTCATCTAAAATTCAGATATAGTTAAGGTTTGTAAATGTCTGAATGGACAGGGAGCAAGGCCGGGTTACGTACAAATTAATGAATGAGAGTGTATAAAAATGAATTTTTTAACAGCAGTCCACACAGATGTGGGAATTAGAAAAAAAACAAATCAGGATTCTATATTGTTGGAAACAGCGGCTACAGATTATGGACAGGTGCTGTTAGGAGTTATCTGTGATGGTATGGGTGGCCTCGCGAAAGGCGAGGTTGCCAGCGCCATTTTAGTAAAGGCCTTTTCTAGCTGGTTTCACAGAGAGTTTCCGCAGATTTTATACAGCGGGATTGAAGCAAATGCCGTAAGAAAGAGTTGGACAGATTTAATCTTAAAACAAAATCAGAAAATCGGTGAGTATGGGCTGAGCTGCAATGCCAGTCTTGGAACTACCGCAGTTGCGTTGCTGCTGGTAGAAAATGTTTATTACATTATTAATGTGGGAGATTCCAGAGTTTATTACCTGAAAGAGGGGATGAACCAGATGACCGCAGATCAGACGTTTGTGCAAAGAGAAATGGATTTGGGAAGAATGACTCTTGAGGAGGCGAAGATACACCCGAAGAGAAATATACTGCTTCAGTGCGTGGGCGCCAGCAGCGTGATCGGACCGGATTTCTATGTAGGCGAATATCAGCCGGATTCTGTGTTCATGATGTGCTCAGACGGGTTCCGCCATATAATACAGCCTCAGGAGTTTTATGATAGATTGAAACCTGAGCTTATGGCGACGGAAGAAAAATTGAAAGAAGCGGCTGTATATTTCACTGAACTTAATAAGTCCAGACGAGAAGAAGATAATATTTCAGTTGCTTTGATCCGGGCATACTAGGGGGAAGGCATATGCTTGAAATTGGTTCTTTAGTAGATGGAAAATATAAAATTTTAAATAAGATCGGCCAGGGAGGAATGAGTGTCGTTTATCTGGCTATGAATGAAAGGGCAAATAAACAGTGGGCCATTAAGGAGGTCCGTAAAGATGGTGTACAGAATTTTGAGGTGGTAAAACAGGGACTGATCGCAGAGACTGAAATGCTGAAAAAGCTAAGCCATCCAAATCTGCCTAGTATCATCGATGTCATCGATGGAGACGGAACCTTTCTTATTGTTATGGATTACATAGAAGGGCGTCATCTGGAAAGTGTTGTGAAAGAATATGGAGCCCAGAGACAGGAAGATGTGATCGAATGGGCAAAACAGCTCTGCGATGTGCTTTCTTATCTTCATTCTAGAAAGCCGCCTATTATCTATAGGGATATGAAGCCGTCCAATGTCATGCTGAAACCGGATGGAAAGGTTATGCTCATCGACTTTGGTACGGCCAGGGAATTTAAAGAAAACAGTGTAGCGGATACTACATGTCTGGGAACCCAGGGATATGCAGCGCCGGAGCAGTATGGAGGCCATGGACAGACCGACACCAGAACCGACATTTATTGCCTGGGAGCAACCCTTTATCATCTTCTCACCGGCCACAATCCCAGTGAGCCGCCTTATGAGATGTATCCGATCCGGTATTGGAATCCGGAACTTTCCTCCGGCCTGGAGGAAATCATTCTGAAATGTACTCAGAAAAATCCAGATGACCGCTATCAGAACTGCGGCGAACTTTTGTATGCACTGGAACATTATAATGAAATGGATCTTGAATATAAAAGGAAACAGACCTTAAAATGGCGGGCCTTTCTATGCAGCACTGCATTGACTGTCTTGGCCGGTGCAGGAGCGGTGGGATTTAAGATTGCAGAAAATACAGTGACGGCAAGTACCTATGAGGTATATGTGGAAGAAGCGGCCAATCTTGCGTCCACAGATCCGGAACAGTGTATTCAGTATTATAAAAATGCCATTGCCTTAAATCCTTCCGACAGTCTGGCTTATGAGAATCTGTTGAATTTCTTTCTGTGGGAACATAATGACAGCGCCCAGGGAGATACCGGAAATGAAGCAGTCAGCCAGCAGATCACCTGCGTATTTTCAGACGCAGAGGAGCAGGAAATACGAAAAGTGCTGGGAACAGAGGAAAACAGGAATCGAAGGAATGAGGAATATCTGAAAGCAAATGTAGAGGCTTATGACAAATTTGCCTATGATCTGGGAATTGCCTATTACTTTTCCTATAACGGAACCGGAAATAAAGGCGCAGCCAGAAAATGGCTGGAGATTGCCTCAGAGGCAGAGCCTACAGACGAACTTAATGAGGCAAATATCAATCGTGCGGCAAATCTTTATAAGATTTCGGAATACTATGACAGCTTGGGAATGCGGAATCAGGCAGGGGATTCTATGGCATCCTATGCGGACTACTGGAGAGACCTGCAGAAAACAGTAGAAGATGATTCGGCAAGTGGAAATAATGTAAATATGCTTCTGGCATATAAAGAGATGATATCTCAGATCGCTAATAATGCTGCTAACTTTAAAAGTGCCGGAATAACCAGGCAGCAGATGGAAAACGAACTGGATAATGCAGTGGAGGCTGTGAGCAACATGAAAATCGTTACGGGCTCGGCCAATGCGGAATATGAACAGGAGCTGAAGGACAATCTGATCGAGAGTCTGGGATCCGCCAGAACCATTGTGAATTCTACTTTTAACAGGGAGAATCTGGCAACAGATACACAGGGAGGTGAACAGAATGCAGCAGATACAGCAGCAGATTAATATGTTTCACACTTTGTTTTATGTATGTCTGGGGTTATGTATTGTTTTCCTGATATTAAGTGTGATCTTTTTCTTTAAATTTGATATACGGAATATATTCAATGCCAGGACTGGCCGTTCTTTGAGAAAAACTGTACAGAGTATGGAAGAAAAAAATGCCCGTACCGGTTCACTGAGAAGAGCGGCTGGAAGAGGATATACGGGTACGCTGGCAAGGTCAGGCGGAATTGGAAAGTCCGACAGCCTCAGCAAGAGATTTGGAAAAGTCCGGAAGGCAGATATGAACGAGCTGATCCAGCCCCCTTCCAGACCTACAGAAGCTTTGCAGACAGAACAGAAAAACACTAGCAGTATGGAGACACAGGTATTAAGTCCGGAAGACTTAGTTCCTACTTTGGAACAGATACAAAAAGAGGCGGACCAGAGTCATGGAATGTTTCGGATTGAAAAATATACAATGTTGATACATACAGACGAGGTGGTGTGACAGATGAAGAGCTTGCAGGATTTAAAGAAAGGAGTTAAGGAGAATGAAAGGAGTTAAGGAGAATGAAAGGAAAACGGACATATAAAGAACGAATACTGGTTTTCGTTCTATCTTTCGCCATGGCGGCGGGAATGGGAATGGAATCTGTACATCTGCAGGCGGCATCGGCAGAAGGAGAGCCAGTGCAGAAAGAAATTGTAGCAGAAGAACCGGCACTGGAAGGACAGCCGCCTTTGGAGAAGGAGTACGAAGTAAAAATAACAGCACCTGAAGGCCCGTTTTATATAGGGGAAACCTGCGAAATGCCGTTTACAGCAGCCGTATGGAATAAGACAGATGAGCATGAAGTAATAGATCCAAAGCTTGTTTGGTCATGTACGGAAGGTGCAGCGATTGATACTAATACAGGCGTGCTTAGCATCTTAAATGCGACAGCCGAAAATGATAGAATTAGCATTACAGCGAAACTTATTGATGAAAATGCTACAAGTATATTGAGTGAAGATACATATGAAATTAGCGCATCTGTACGGCCTCAGTACAGTATAACAGGTAAAGTTATAGATCAGGATGATCAAGAAGGGGTAGATGGGGCTACTGTAACCTTAAATCCTACTGAAGGCAGTAAGGGAAAACAGGTAACAATGGATACTTTTTCAGATGGAACATTTACATTGGAGAATGTAGTTGGTGGAGCTAACACAGACTATACATTAACAATTACAAAAGACGGATATACTTCATATGAGTATAGTAATAGAAGTTTCCAAAATGCAGAGAATGACGTAAGCTTGTCTGAAAATATTCCGTTAGATTTTGCAGAAGAGATTCAGCTTTCATTGTCAAATATAGATTTAAAAGTTGGAGAAACAAAGGCAATAGAGATAATTTGGCCAGAACATTTTTTAGATAAATGGAAAGATAAAGTAGAGGTATCTACAACTTCAGATGCTGTTATTGCGGTAGTGCAAGATAGCCAGTTATTGATCACAGGAAACAAAGAAGTGAGCGGGGCTCAGGTTACAGTGAATGTTCACGGTAAATCAGCGGCAGTAGAGAATATTAGTGTGAAAAAATATGCAATAACTGGTGAAATTACTATTGAGCCGAAAAGGGTCGAGTCAGATCAAAGCTACCATGCAAAAGATGTAGTAAATATTAAAGGGGAGTTTAAAGCTGATGGTGTGCCAATGGATGACGAAGACGTAACATTTAGTATAACTCATCCCGGAATAGATTCTGAGAAAGTAGTGGAAAAAAGACTTACAAATGGCGCGGCTACTTTAGAAGACTTTGAATTTGAGTATGCTGGAGTGTATACAATTATTTGTACATTGCCCAAAAGTAATAAATACAATGATGATACACGTACTATAACCAAAGAGGTTTGGGTAGAGGCATTAGAAGGAGAAGAATATCAGATAATTGAAATTACAGCTTCCCAAAAATCCATTGGAGAATATGGACAAACTGCTACGATTGAATTTAACGCAACTGTTGCCGATGTAGACCGTTCTGATTTAGGCAAGGGGTGGAAAGCAACTTCAGGTGATATTGTAGACTATAAGGTTATAATTGATGAGAACACTATTGAAGAAAAAGAGAATGGGTTATTTGGCGTAAGCGGAGAAGTCCAATTGAAACCTACCAGAGCAGGAAAAGATCTTGATGTGACACTTACATACAGCCATACAGATAATGAATATCAAAAAGTTTATAAAGACGCAACGACTAGTACAACTATTTTAATCAACCAGAAACCCTTGCATGTGACGGGAATTACCTTTGAAGAAAAAATTTATGATGGTACAACTAATGTAGGAATCAAGGCAGTTATATTTAATGAGGATGATATCGTAGAAGACGATAAAACCAGAGTTGCGGCAAAAATAGAGGGCGAGGTATTTGACTTAGCTACTGCTGCCAGAGATGATAAGGATAATGTAGAAGAGGGAATATCATACCTATCATGGCTGGATGAGACCGAAGGATCCGAAAAACCTTCGGGTACGATTTCTTTAGCAGATCCGGCTATGGATAACAACTATCTGATCGTTAAAGATGAAGAAATTGGTGATAAAGGATTTACCTGTGAAATCAAACGCCGTCCGATTTATCTGAAAGTGTCAGATGGAACAAGAGAATATGGTACTGACCTTCCGGAAGATCAGAAAAGAGTAAATTTGTTAGAAAATAAGAAAGAAGAAAAATGGGGAGTTATAAATGGTGATAAAGTAGAAGATAACATTACAGTTACGGATACAAAACAGGATGCTTTAGCGGGGGAAGAAGCATATGAAAATGTGCTAAAACCATCTATATTAGATGAAGACTTTGAAAATGGTCAGATCATTGGAGAGACGGACAGTGTAGTAAATAGCGCAAATAAAAATTACTGTTACAAAATAGGAGTAGATGATTCAGGGAATCCTTTATTTGGAGATCTTACTATTACAAAAAGAACTTTGACTGACAATAATATCCATGATTTCGTATCCTATGAGGGCGATATTTTTACAGACCAGGAAAATGGTAATCTCTGGATAAGAGGAAATCTTGCAGGAGATAGTACAGCATATGGAATATGGGTGAAAATTAATTCAGACAATTCCTTATTCGATGCTATAAAAATTATTACTGTGTCACCATCAGATAGCGAAGAGAGTATGGAATCTGAATGTGATAAGGAAATAGGTGATAATAGAAAGATTTCCTTTAATGCTGCAGAAAAGATTGACTCTGTAGGACAAAAAATTATATTTGAGCTTTATAAAGATAATGTCTCTTGCTCAGAATTTTATACACAAACGGTATATGTAGATACGAAGGCACCGACCGTAACATTTGAAGAGCTGGTCGGTGAAAACACTCCTCTGGACAGTATCATTAGCGCAATTAGTTTTGGCAACTATAAGAATAGGTTATTTTCAGTGCCGGTGACAGTTCGTGATAATGGTTCAGGAAAAAGAAACTTTGACCAGGTTGTTCTGGATGTAAATGACGATATTTCAAAAGAAGAACTTTGTGCTGTCTTAAATGGATTAAGTGAAGAGGATTGGGACAGCGGCACGGAAAGCGTACCGATTCCTGTTGGAAAAGGCGAGAATGAGGAGACAGTAGAAGGATATTATGTTGCAGCAGTCAGAACCTATGATAATCTGGGAAATACACTGATTTATGCGTCAAACGGTATTGTTATTGAGAATAAAGAACCATCTATTCAATTTCCCGTTGATCTTGATTATAGATATGATCAGGAGTATTTAGAAAAGGCTATTGAAATAGATAATATTACCGTAACAGACTATGATGTTAAAGAGACAGACTATGTAAGTTCTGGTATCAACAATATTCAATACGTGATTTATCAGGGAACGGAAGAAAATAAGATTAGTGAGGTTACGGTTTACTCTACAGAGGAGGGTACACAATATAGCTATGAAAGATTGCGGGATAAAAATGGCAAGCCTTTGAAAATCGCCTTTAAAGGTGTATTAGATATCAAAAACTTAGGAAATAAAGAAAAAATACTGGCAGATCACAATGATGTATATCTGAAAGTTATGGCAACAGATAATTCAGGAAAGACTGTTTCCGCAGTTCGGCAGTTAACGATTGACCTAACCAGTCCAGAAGTTGATGTTCAATATACCAATGAAAGGAATACTTCTGTGCAGAATAGTACATATTTTAATGGAAACAGAAAGGCTGTTTTATCTATTAAAGATAGAAATATTGTTCCAGGCCGGATTTATTTCAATTTAACTCTTACAGATAAGAAACTGAACGGGACTTATACCCTGGATTCTGCGTCACTTGAACAGTTGAGAGAGTTAACAGACGTAACACCGAAGCATCAGAATGTCTTCAGCAGTATTTCTACGGAAATGAAAGATTTGGGGGATGGAGTACAGCAGATGGATATTGCCTTTGTCTTCAATGGAGAGGATAGATACGAAGTTAATTTCTCCTGCGTAGATGGATTAGGTAATGGAAACGATAGTGTCTCTTATTCCACAGATGTAACAGAGGCAGCAAATAATGTATTTACGATTGATAAAACCAGTCCTGTGATCAAACAGATATATACTGCAGGAGGAACAGAAATTTCCCTGCAGCCGGGAGAACCTTGTTATGTGCAGTCTCCGGTATACTACACTACTTATATTGATGAACATAATTTTGCAGGGGAAGGATTAGACTTTGGCGCTGTTTCTCAGACTGAGATCAGCAGAAATACAGATGGAGCATGGAACCCGGATGAGCTGATGCAGGACAGTTCTCAGTGGGCAGAAAACGGCGTAAATGGTATTACCGAACAGTGGAAATACACATTTACCTTTGAGGCACAGGGTGCATACAGACATTTTTTTGAATACAAAGATTTAGCAGGCAACCCGGCTATTTATGTAGATGCCAACGATAATGAAATTTCCAATACAGACGCACTCTTTACTATTGACTGGACCCAGGGGACAGGTTCTGTTTCCATTAATGGTTTCGGTTTCTGGGAGACATTCTTACATAATATCACTTTCGGACTGTTTAACCCGGGTTCCGTAGATGTAGAGATGAATGCGGAGGATTATACATCTCCACTTTATGCGGTGCAGTATTTTAGAACGCCGGATCCTATGAGTATGGAACAGCTGGAGAATTACGACTGGAGCAATACCAACTATATGGATCCTTCTGAAGACAGATACAAAGCTCATGGCGCATTTACTGTAAATCCAGATGAGCAGTTTATTGTTTATATGAAGACTACAGATTATGCAAATAACGTATCCTATTTCAGTTCCGACGGTATGATCGTGGACAACGCCAAACCTGCCCCGGTAGTTACTATCACCAACCTGAGCCAGTCTCAGAATGGAATCTTTAATGAAGATGTAACTCTTCAGATTGATGTGGAAGATCCTTATGCAGGGGATACATACTCTGGTCTGGAACGTGTATGGTATACCGTTTCTGCTTCCGGAAATGTAAATACCAGCGAGACTATTGAACTGCGGAATAACAGCAGCAGCCGTGTACAGAGCAACCAGACATTCAGCCAGGTGATTACAGTGCCGGCAAATGTTTATAACAGTAATGATGTCAAGGTTCAGGCCTTTGCGGCAGATTTCTCCGGAAATCAGGGAGAAAGCCAGATCACCCAGATGAAGATCGATGTGACAAACCCGACTATTTCTATTTCCTGGGATCTGAATAATCCGCTGAACGGAAGCTATTACAAAGATACCAGAACAGCAACTGTCACTGTAACAGACAGGAACTTTGATCCGAATAATGTAAGATTCAGTATTACCAATACTGACGGAACAGAAGCCAGCATCGGCGGATGGAGCAGCAGCTCAGATATCGGAGTATCCGACAGCGCTACAAGCACCTGCCAGGTAGCTTTCCCGGCAGACGGTGATTACACCTTTACACTGGGTTGTACGGACCTTGCCGGCAACAGTACAGAATATGGGCAGACTGATGAGTTTACTATTGATAAGACGGTACCGGAAATTTCTGTTTCCTATGATAATAACAGTGCAAGAAACAGAAATTATTACAACGAAGCTCGTACAGCCACTGTAACCGTACGGGAGCATAACTTCAATGCTGCTGACGTAAAAGCAGCGATCACAGCCAGTCTGGAAGGAAGAGGCATTTTTGCTCCGTCCATCAGCGGATTCTCCGGAAGCGGCGATGTACATACAGCTACTGTGACATACGGAACAGACGGTGACTATACCTTTGATGTGGAATACATAGACATGGCAGGAAATGCAGCGGCAGATTATACCCCGGATGTTTTCACGGTAGACCTTACAGAACCGGAAATCGAGATTACCGATGTGGCAGACAAATCTGCGAATAATGACGTGGTATCTCCAAATGTAAAAGCTACTGATGTGAATTATGACGCTAAGAATGTAACAGTAACCATCACAGGCGCAAATAACGGGAAAGTAAATATGGGAAATGTGGTATCTGCTATCGAAAACGGTCAGACCATTAAATTTAACGACTTTGCAAGACAGGAGAGGCTGGACGACCTGTATACACTTACTGTCAAGGCAGCAGATTTGGCAGGAAACGAGAAAGAAGAAACGATTTGTTTTTCAGTAAATCGTTATGGTTCCGTATATGTGCTGGACAATGATACAAAAGACTGGCTTGACATCAGGGGGTACAGTTATGTTAATGAAGAGAGAGAAGTAGGAGTGATCGAATATAATGTAGATACTATAAAGGACAGCCAGATTATCCTGGATCGGGATGGCCAGCTAAAAAGATTGAAAGAAAAGAAAGATTATAAAGTGACAAGGTACGCGGCCCAGGCACGCTGGGAAAAAAATCATTATGTCCTTAGTGCGGGGAATTTTGGTATGGAGGGGCATTATACGGTAATCTTTAGTACCCGGGATGAGGCTGGCAATGTTATGAACAACACTAGTGTCAAGATGGAGGGACGGAACCTTCCAATAAGATTTGCCGTAGATAAAACAGCACCTACAGCAGTTATCTCTGGCGTGAAAGACGGCGGTTCTTACAGAAGTCCGGAGCGGATTATGACCATAGATGCCAAGGATAATCTGGCGCTGGATAAGGTGACAGTATCCATAGGCGGGAAACGTAAAATCTATAAGGAAGAAGAATTGAAAAAGAATAACGGAATCATTGACGTGGCGATTGCCAGCTCTTATAACTTTCAGAAAATCGAAGTGACAGCTGCCGACGCGGCCGGTAATCTACTTGGACAAAAACAAGTAAATGGTCAAGAACAGTCTGTTACTTTGAAAGTACTGGTAACCCCCAATATTATGATCCAATATTATATGAATAAGCCTCTTTTTTATGGATCTGTTATTATTGTCGCTGTGATTTCCGGATGGAGTATTTTTTCCTTAATAAGGAAAAGAGAACGACGTAAAATATAATTGGTAAATAAGACTGTCGATTTAAGTATTTTTATGTTGTTTTTTTTCTAAATGAATATTGACAAGTAAAGATCAGACATAGTATACTACTAGCTAAATTAGATTCGCTGATGGATATTTGAAGTACTTTTACACTTTAGAAGTACAAGGGGTTTTGTTGTCAAAGTACTTCAATAAAGCGAAGCGATAAAATTTTATAGCAGTATATTGGTATTTGCTCTTAAAAAGAGTTAAATATATTTTTTACGAAAAGGAGTAATGGAGGATGAAAAGAAAATGGACAGGTGTCGCTTTACTTTGCGCAGCTGCACTGCTTTTATCTGCATGCGGCGGTTCAAAAACATCTGAAACAACAACTGAAAACAACAGTGCGTCAGAAGAAACACAAACAGACAGTACTGCTTCAACCGGAGAAAAGGTTGTCCGGGTGGCTGCGGTGGACCCACAGGTCGCTCTGGATCCTCAGCAGTATACATACAGTATTGTCATGAAGATTACTGATAATATTACAGAGTCTCTTCTGCAAAGCAATGATGACGGAAGTCTTGAGCCGGTTCTGCTGGCAAAGATGCCTGAGATTTCAGACGATCAGCTGACATATAGTTTTGAGCTTCTTCCCGATGTTAAATTCCATGATGGAGAAGTGATGAAAGCTTCAGATGTAAAGTATTCCTATGAACGTCTGATCAAGATGGCAAAGATGGCAACACTGCTGGAAAATGTACAGGGGTACGATGAATTAAGTGCAGGGACTGCAGATGAGTTATCCGGTTTCCAGATCCAGGATGACACACATTTTACAATTACCTTAAAGAAAGCATATGCACCGTTCTTATCAGTGCTTTCAACTGCATATACAGCAATTTATCCGGAAAAGGCATGTGAAGAGGCTGGAGATGACTGGGGCATGAAAACCTTATATGGTACAGGTCCTTTCAAGATGGACAGCTATCAGTCAGGTGTCGGCGTAACATTATCAAGATTTGACGATTATCATGAAGGACCTGTTAAATTAGACGGTGTTGATTACAAGTTTATTGAAGATGTGAACACACAGGTTCTTGAGTATCAGGCAGGAAATGTAGACTATGTAGATGTAGACCCGTCTGTTTATCCGATCTATTCAAGCAATGAGACCCTGAAAGACCAGATGCACGGATTCCAGCCGATAGGATGTTACAGTCTTACTGTAAATGTAAATACATATCCTGATGCAAGAGTCAGAGAAGCAATCGCACTGTCTATCGACAGGGCTGCTATTTGCGACAGTATTTTACACGGAACAGCAACCGTTCCGACATCTTATATCCCGGCAGGTATTATCGGACATGATGATTCCCTTCCGGAATTCGAATATGATCCAGAGCAGGCAAAAGAACTTCTTGCTGAGGCAGGCTATCCGGATGGTATTGATCTTAGAGTAACTGTAAATACAAAATATGCCGGAAACGTTGCGATTGCAACAGCATTCCAGGAACAGGCAAAAGAAGCAGGGATCAATGTAGAAGTAGAACAGGTAGACTCAGCAGCATGGTCTGATATGAAGGCATCCGGCGGTGTGGACTGCGGTATCTCTAACTGGTATGTAGATTATCCGGATCCTGAAAGTATGCTGTATCCGATGACAAAGACAGATACAAACTCAAGTTTCTGGCATAATGATGAATTTGATCAGCTGCTTGAAGAAGGAATTGCAACAACGGATACTGACGAACGTCAGGAAATCTATGCTAAAGCTGAACATATCATGACCAGAGAAGACTGGGCAACAACACCATTATATAACGAAACAAAATTCTATCTGTTAAATCCGAATATCACAGGATTTGAGGTTGGTTCTACATTCCGTATGTTCTGGAAAGACGCAGATATCCAGTAATTGTAAGTTTGAAAAAAGGGGAATCTCCTGATTGTGTGATTTCCCTTTTTTTCGCTGTAATCGTTCAGCTGCTTTACATCGGCGATGCCGTCGTCCATTCTATAAAAGAAGAAAAATAAATTGATAGGAGGGAAAAAATGTTATCATATACTATTAAACGATTAGCTCAGACAGTCTTTGTCCTTTTTGGAATCAGTCTGATCACTTTTGTCCTTCTGCAGATTGTTCCCGGAGATCCGGTGGCACTCATGCTGGAAAAAAGGGCAGATCCTGAAACAATCGCAAAGGTAAGACATGAATTAGGGCTGGATCTTCCATATTATGTGCAATATTTTAATTTTATAAAAGGTGCCATCCATCTGGATTTCGGTACATCATATTTTACCAATGAAGTAGTGTCTGACGCTTTGTTCCGCTGCTTTAAAGTAACATTTAAGCTGGCTTGTATGTCTTTCGTTTTTTCTGCTGTGATCGGTATCCCGGCAGGTATCTTTTCTGCTGTTAAAAGAGGTAAGGGGATCGATACTGTAGTTATGATCTTGTCTATCATTGGCGTATCCGCACCGGCATTCTGGGTTGCGATTATCCTTCAGATCATATTCGGACTCAAGTTAAATATTTTCCCGATCTCCGGTTTTGATTCCGTAGCTTCTTATGTCCTTCCGAGTGTGGCTCTGGGGGCCAGGTATGCGGGAAGTATGGCGAGGATCACAAGAACAAGTATGCTGGAAGTTATGGGACAGGATTATATCCGTACCGCAAGGGCAAAAGGTGTGAGAAAATGGGCGGTCATTTTAAAACATGCTCTTAAAAACGCATTGATCCCTATTGTTACTTTGATCGGAACGGATTTTGGTTACATGCTGACCGGTTCCATGCTTATTGAAAAAGTCTTCTCAATTCCTGGGATTGGAAAACTGGCAGTAGATGCAATGTCTAACAGGGATCTCCCACTGCTGGAAGGAACAGTTATGTATATCGCTTTTGTCTTTGTTATCGTAAACTTAATCGTGGATTTATCATATGCATTCCTGGATCCAAGGATCAGATATGGGAAAGGAGTAGTATGAGTAAGAAAATTTTTGGATTTTTTAATAAGCAGAAACAATTCGAAAAAGATGTTTTGGAAAATAATATGCAGTACTCTAGTTTCTACGGGGACAGCTTTAAACAGTTAAAGAAAAATAAGATCGCAATGTTCTGCGCAGGTATTATCATAATATTGATCTTGATCGCGATCTTTGCACCTCTGATCGCACCGTATGATCCTACATACCAGGATTATTCTGCCGTTCTTGCAGAACCCAGTATGGCCCATCCTTTCGGGACAGATGAATACGGAAGAGATATTTTATCACGTATCATTTATGGCTCAAGAGTATCCATCAGTATCGGTATCGTAGCTCAGGTTGTTGCATCACTTGTTGGTGTGACGCTGGGTTCCATCGCAGGATACTACGGCGGAAAAATTGATAGCGTGATCTCAAGGATCATGGAAATTTTCCAGGCATTTCCAGACCTGATCTTCGCTATGGCTATTATGACATTTATGGGAAAAGGTGTTGTTAATCTGTTTATTGCTCTGGGTCTGCTGACATGGGTAAGAACCGCCAGAATGATCCGCGGATCAGTTATGCAGCTGAAAGAGAAGGAATACATTGAAGCCAGCCGGGCAAGCGGAGCGACCACATATTGGATCATAATGAAGGGCTTGATACCGAACTGTCTGTCAACGATCATTGTCCTGGTAACTCTTGGAATTCCAAATGCTATTATGTATGAAGCATCTTTGAGCTTCCTGGGTATCGGTATCGTGCCTCCCACACCGTCATGGGGCAATATGATCAGCGCGGCTCAGACGTTTATCAATTACCGTCCGTTATATAGTATTATGCCTGGTGTTGCCATTATGATCACAGTTATTGCGTTTAATATTTTTGGAGATGGATTGAGAGACGCTTTGGATCCAAAGCTTAAAAACTAAAGGAGGCATAGATAATGGGAGAAAAAATTCTTGAAGTTAATCATTTGAAAACATATTTCCACACAGATGCCGGACTTTCCAAAGCAGTGAACGATGTGTCTTTTTTTGTAGAGAAGGGAAAGACCCTGGGCATTGTCGGTGAATCAGGATGTGGTAAAAGTATCACTTCTTTGTCTATCATGGGCCTGGTAGAGACCCCTCCCGGGGAAATTGCCGGAGGCGAGATTATTTTCGAAGGAGAGGATCTGTTAAAGAAAAACGAAAAAGAGATGAGCAAGATCCGGGGGAAAAAGATCGCTATGATCTTCCAGGAACCTATGACATCGCTAAACCCTGTATTTACTATCGGACAGCAGCTTATAGAAACTCTGATGCTTCATGAAGATATGACAAAAAAGCAGGCGAAGGAGCGGGCTATTGAAATGCTGAAAATGGTTAAAATCCCGCTGGCGGAAAAACGTTTTCATGAATATCCCCATCAGCTTTCCGGAGGTATGCGTCAGAGGGTTATGATCGCTATGGCACTGTGCTGCAACCCGGAATTGTTGATCTGTGATGAGCCTACGACGGCTCTGGATGTGACTATACAGGCGCAGATCCTGGATCTTATCAATGAGTTGAAAGAAAAAACAGGAACATCGGTTATGATGATCACCCATGACCTTGGTGTTATTGCGGAGATTGCTGATGATGTCATGGTCATGTATGCAGGAAAGATTGTTGAACGTGCCACCTGCGACCAGATATTTGAAAAACCGATGCATCCGTATACATATGGATTAATGCAGTGCATTCCGAAACTGGATGATGATGATACAGAGAGATTAAGCGTTATAGAAGGTATGGTCCCCAGTTTTGATGATATGCCTAAAGGATGTGCTTTCTGCCCCAGATGTAAGGAGGCACGGGAAATATGCAAACAGAAAATGCCGGAACTTACAGAAGTTGAGGGACGAATGGTCCGTTGCTTTAAGTATACGCAAGAATGGGGGGAGGATGCCGAATGAATGAAAAAAAGATAGAAGCTCCGTTATTGGAGGTAAAACATCTGAAGAAAATGTTCCCTGTGAAATCAGGCATTTTATCAAGAGAAAAATCATCGATCAAGGCGGTCGATGATGTGTCATTTTCATTGATGCCTAGAGAAACATTGGGAGTTGTTGGAGAATCGGGCTGCGGAAAGTCTACCATGGGAAGATCTGTGCTGAGATTGATCGAACCTACCTCCGGTGAGATCATATACAAAGGAAAAGACTTCATGAAGACCAGCGGCAGTGAGTTAAGAAAGATGAGATCTGATATGCAGATCATTTTTCAGGATCCATATGCATCTTTAAATCCCAGGATGACTGTGGGGGAGATTATCGCGGAGCCTTTGAATATCCAGAAAAAGTATTCCTCTAAAGACGAAGTCAGGGAACATGTTTTAAAAATCATGTCTGTGGTGGGATTGAACCAAAAATATTATAACCGGTATCCTCACGAATTTTCAGGGGGACAGCGTCAGAGGATCGGAATAGCCAGATCTATTGTACTGGAGCCCTCCCTGATCGTTTGTGATGAACCAGTATCTGCCCTTGATGTATCTATACAGTCCCAGGTACTTAATCTGCTGACAGATCTTCAGGATTCTATGGGAATGGCGTACATTTTCATTTCTCATAATCTGAGTGTGATCAAGCATATATCAGACAGAGTTATGGTTATGTATCTGGGGCATGTAGTAGAAATGGCTGATAAGAAGGAGTTATTTGATAATCCATCTCACCCTTATACTCAGGCGCTTCTGTATTCTATCCCTCTGCCGGAGCGGCACAGCAAGCGTAAAAGGATCCTGCTCCAGGGCGATCTTCCAAGTCCGGCAAATCCTCCTTCAGGCTGCGTGTTCCATACCCGCTGTTTTATGGCAAAGGATATTTGCAAAACCGAAAAACCAGAATTGAAAGATATCGGGAACGGACATATGTGCGCATGCCATTTCTGTGAAAAATGTGGTGCAAATAGTTTAAAGGAGAAAATGTGATGAAAATAACAGATATAAAAACATATATGATCAGAGTTCCGCTGGTCAGACCGTTCAGAATTTCTCTTGGGGTGATCACACATGCGGTAAGCTGCCTGGTGCAGATTGAAACAGATGAAGGGATTACCGGATACGGGGAAGGTTCTCCGGGGCCTCTGATCACCGGCGAAAATTTGGAAGGCACAGTTGAAACAATCCGGGTTCTGAAGAGCAAATTGATCGGTATGGATCCGAGAGATATCGAGGCAGTCTATACAGTAATGAACCGGGGTGTGGCTTATGCCGGTACGGCAAAAGCGGCGATTGATATCGCATGCCATGATATCCTGGGCAAGTCTGCAAATATGCCGTTGTATAAAATTTTAGGCGGATTAAAAAATGAGATCGAGACAGATATAACAGTGGGGATCGATACGCCGGAGATCATGGCTGCCAGAGCAAAAGAGCATGTAGATGCAGGATTTAACGTGATCAAAACAAAAGTAGGAACAGATATTGCCAGCGATATCGCCCGGGTAAAAGCTATCAGGGAGAGTGTGGGCGATGATGTAAAAATTCGTCTTGATGCTAATCAGGGATGGAAAGCCAAAGAAGCGGTAGAGCTTCTGGCTCGTTTAAATGAATATGACATCGAACTGGTTGAACAGCCGGTTCCCCGTTATGATTTTGAAGGGTTGAAATATGTTACCGATCATAGCAGTGTTCCGGTTATGGCTGACGAAAGCTGCTGGGATGCCAAAGATGCCATGAAGCTGGTATCACATAGAGCAGTTGATTTTATCAATATTAAACTGATGAAATGCGGCGGGCTGTATGAGGCTAGGAAGATCGTCAATATTGCAGAAGCGGCTGGAGTAGAGTGTATGCTGGGCTGTATGGCAGAAGAAAGCGGTATTGCTATTAATGCAGCTGCAGCGCTGGGAGCAGCATTAAAAAATATAACCAGAGCAGATCTTGATGCCAGCTTTTCTTTAAATGAACTGCCTTATGAAGGCGGATTTTCAGTGATGGATACAAGAAATCTTGTGCTTTCTGAAAATCCTGGCTTAGGAATAACGTCTTTGAAAGGGGAAATGCTGGGATGAATCTGATGACAGGGGATTCCGAAAAACAACTGGAAAAACTGATCGGCGAGATCATGGAGGAGAGCTGTGCCAGAGGTATAGCTGCAGGTGTTGTGGATGCGAGCGGAAATATATTGTATGAAAAATACTTTGGATGGAGAGATGAGGAAAAGAAACTTCCTATCAACAGAGATACGATTTTCGGTATGGCTTCTGTGACAAAATCCTTTACGGCTTTATCTATCATGCAGATGCAGATGGATGGTATCCTGAATGTAGACGACATGGTCAAAAAATATATTCCGGAATTCACCAATAAAAATCAGAAAGATCCGGTGCGTCTGTGGCATCTTTTATGCCACAGCGGGGGTTACTTTCCTTTGCCGAGAATCGTTGTGGATAAAACGTCCCGTGCAATGGGACTGACAGATACGTTGGAAGATCAGCTGATCTATCATAAGGGGTTTGCAGATGAAGGGGTAAAGCTTGTTGCTCAGAGGCTGGATTCACAGACAAGATTTACCGGCAGGCCGGGAGAACGTATGAGTTATTGTAATGACGGATTTGGTCTTTTGTCAGATATTGTCCGCAGACATTCAGATTGTGATTCCTTTGCAGACTACCTGGATAAACATATTCTGAAGCCTCTTGATATGAACAGGAGTAATATAAGCTTTATCAGAAATACACTGGATGAAAATGCTGCTGTGCTGTATTCCAGAGAACAGGACGGACATTGGAGATGCGACAGAGATTATCAAAATGATGCTTTTGTCCTTCACGGCGGCGGCGCTATGAAATCAACACTGGGAGATATGTTAAAATATGCGGTGATGTATTTAAATGAAGGCGTGGGGATGAATGGTATTCGTATCATTGACAGATATTCCGTTCATGAAATGTGCAAGCCCAGACAGATCGTGAAGCCGGGTGTTTACTATGGATATGGACTGGAATCAAAACAGGTGAATGATATGACAGTCATCGAACATGGCGGAAGTCTTCCAGGGGTTTCCTCAAATTTTGCTTTTTGCCCACAGGCAGGTCTGGGTATCGTTGTGCTGTGTAATACAATGGATGTTCCGGTTTATGCGATCAGTGACGCAATATTTCGGCTGTTCTGCGGATTGCCGATTTTTGAAGAGAGAACATCGCATGTTCCTTATCAGTGGACAGAAGAAGAAAAAACGGAATTATGCGGAGAATATATTTCAGGCGAAGGAGATCAGTTTGTCCTGAAAAAGAATCCTGTAGGCTTACTTGATATGATCGTTAATGGTTCGCCTGTTGAACTGACGCCGGTATATCCGTGGCAGGGTATGGTCAGAAAGAAATATACAGATGTTTATCTGACTGCAGTAAGAGATGAGGAGGGGAAAGTGTTTGCGGCCCATTATGGCAGCAGGATCTTCCCTAAAACATCTGCATGATATTTGACCAGTTCTCAATATAAAAAATAAAGATATGAAAAACAGATGCAGGAGTATCTGAGAGATGGAATAAACCTTCAAACGGATGTAAGAAAACTTACTTGTTTGAAGGTTTATTTTGCTTCAGGAAAAAGAATGGGGAAAACCTGAGAAAGACTATGATAAAGGCAGTATAATATGATATACTCTCACCATAGGAGAAAATATATGGAGGCATATACTGAAAATGAATGGAGGCAAGAAGGAGAAGGACTGTCCTATCTGAGAATAGAAAAAAAGACAGGATTTTAATCATATGAAGAGCAGTAGGAAAAATATCAACAGAGAAGACATGCTGGAACTGACCAGGAGGATGACACCCTCCAGAACATCCTTTACCAGGATCGCAGGCTGCTATGTGGACAAAGATGGAGATTTTGAGGGAAGCTTTAACGTAAATTTCCTAAAATTGTCCCAGAAGGATAAGGCCAAAAATCTTGAGATCGCAAAGACCATTCCTTTTTCAGAGACAAATGTACAGCTGAAAAGATACAAGATCGAGGAAACTTCCAGGGAAGTCCGGGGCCTGATCCAGATGCTGAACGCAATGAAAGAATGCGGATTGAAAAATGATGCCCTGATGGATACATTTTATGATATTATAATGGAGAACTATGAATCCAGAGCGCCTTACGGGATCATGGTATTTCATGACCGGTATGATGTGCCTGTGAAGACATCGGATAAAGAAAGGCAGTGGGAGTCGGAAGAAGTTTATGAATATCTGATCTGCGCCTTATGCCCTCTTGCAGATGAGTATGAACCGGATAAACCTTTCTGGGGATTCTTATTTCCGGCATTCACAGACAGAAGCTGCGACTGGGATCATATAAATATTTTTCACGCCGGCGGCAGGAACTATGAAAAACTGGACAGTCTGCTGGGAGTGAAAGAAAAAGAATAAAAATAAAGGAGAGGTTTTTATGAGGTATGAAATTAAAGGCGGCGTATTTCCCATCGTTGTGTGCTATCTGGAAGATGGGGAGCAGATGATCACAGAAAAAGGTTCTATGGTATGGCAGAGTCCCAATGTTAAGATGGAGACTTCAGGAGGAGGTCTGGGAAAAATGTTTTCCAAGGCTCTTTCCGGAGAGAGTATGTTCCAGAATATCTATACAGCCCAGGGGGGAGCGGCTATGATCACTTTCGGTTCCAGTTTTCCGGGAAAGATCCTTCCTATAGAGATCGCTCCGGGAAAAGAGATCATCCTTCAGAAGAAGGCTTTTCTGGCATCAGAGAGCGGTGTGAAGCTGGATATTCATTTTAACAAAAAACTGGGCGCGGGATTCTTCGGAGGAGAAGGATTTATCATGCAAAGACTTTCCGGAAGCGGGATGGCCTTTGCTGAGATCGATGGTGAGCTTGTGGAATACGACCTGGCCCCAGGCGAGGAGATGATCGTAGATACAGGAAACGTAGCCGGATTTGAACCAGGGGTTTCTATTGATATCCGTCAGGTGGCAGGGATCAAAAACAAACTTCTGGGAGGAGAAGGATTCTTCAATACGGTACTGACAGGACCGGGAAAGATCTGGCTGCAGACCATGCCAATCTCAGGAGTGGCTGAGGCTATCCGTCCGTTTATCCCTACAGGCGGAAATGGCTGATTTTTGCATAAGCAGGTAATTTTAGGGAACAATCACTGAAAAAGCCGGAAAAGGAGGTTCAAGATGGAAACACTGAAACTGAGAGACAATTTTTACTGGACAGGTATTGTAGATGACAAGCTTCGGGTATTTGATATCATCATGTACACGGAATTTGGAACTACCTACAACTCCTATGTAATGAAGGCTGGAGACAAGACGATCTTATTCGAGACTGCCAAGGCGAAGTTTTTTGACGAATATCTGGAAGAGCTGAAGCAGATCACAGATGTGGAAAAGATTGATTATCTGGTAGTGAATCATACGGAACCGGACCACGCGGGAAGTGTGGAAAAGCTTCTGGAGATCAACCCGGGCTTAAAGATCATTGCTACAGGCTGTGCTATTAATTTTCTGAAAGAGATCGTAAACGGAGAGTTTACCGCCCTTCCTGTAAAGGATAATCAGGAGATGAAGATCGGAGACAAGACTCTGAAATTTATGATCGTACCCAACCTTCACTGGCCGGATACCATGTATACTTATATAGAAGAAGAGCAGATTCTGGTGACCTGTGATTCTTTCGGCTCTCATTACGGTTTTAAGGATATCCTTCTGAGCAAGGTTACGGATCAGGAAGGATATATGAGAGCTACAAAATATTATTTTGATAACATCATCGGTCCTTTTAAGCCTTATATGTTAAAGGCTCTGGATAGAGTCAGAGAGCTGGATATCTCCATGATCTGCACCGGACACGGTCCGGTCCTGGATACCAGGATCGACTTTATCCTGGATACCTATCAGGAATGGTGTACAGTGGTAAATCCAAATAAGAAAAAGACGGTGGTCATTCCCTATGTAAGCGCCTATGGCTACACCAAAGAGCTGGCAGGGGCCATTGCCCAGGGAATCCAGGAAAGCGGAGATATTGACGTGCGATGCTACGATATGGTAGAAGCAGATCAGGCAAAGGTTCTGGAAGAACTGGGATTTGCCGATGGATTCCTTCTGGGATCTCCTACCATTGTGGGAGAGGCCTTAAAACCTATCTGGGATCTGACTACTTCCATTTTCGCGGGAACCCATGGCGGCAAGCTGGCCAGTGCTTTCGGAAGTTACGGCTGGAGCGGCGAGGCGGTGCCTCATCTCATCGAGAGATTGAAACAGTTAAAGATGAGAGTGCCGGATGAAGGATTCCGGGTGAAGTTTAAGCCAAGCCAGGATAACCTGATCGACGCTCATGATTATGGATATAATTTCGGCTGTCTGCTTCAGAATAAAGAAAATGTAAAGAAATCCACAGGTCCTAAGAAACTGGTGAAATGTCTGGTATGCGGAGAGATCTTTGACGCTTCTCTGGAAGTCTGCCCGGTATGCGGCGTAGGAAAAGAAAATTTCGTTCCTGTAGACGTGGAGGAAAGCTCCTACAGAATGGATACAAAGAACTTCTATGTGATCCTGGGAGGAGGAGCAGCAGCCTTTTACGCAGCTTCTGCTATCCGGGAGAGGGACAGGACCGGTTCCATTGTGATGATCTCAAACGAGCCTTATCGTCCCTATAACCGTCCTATGCTGACAAAGGCCATCATGGCAGAGTTAAATGAAGAACAGATCGCTATTGAAGAAGAAAAGTGGTATGAGGAAAATAATGTCCATCTTCTTCTGGGAAAACAGGTGACAGGCATTGACACGAAAAATAAAGAAGTGCTTCTGGAAGAGGGCATGAAGCTGACTTATACAAAGCTGATCTATGCTCTGGGATCCGAGTGCTTTATCCCGCCTATTAATGGAAAGGATAAGAAAGAGGTTATCGCTATCCGCCGTCTGGAAGATGTCCGGAAGATCGAAGCCATGCTTCCTCAGATCAGGAATGTGGTGGTCATCGGCGGCGGCGTCCTGGGACTGGAAGCAGCCTGGGAGATGAAGAAAGCCAAATGCCACGTAACTGTGCTGGAAGCTGCGCCTCTCCTTATGGGAAGACAGCTGGATGAAGGAGCCGCCGATATGCTGAAGCTGATCAGCGAAGGTAAGGATATCCAGATCCATACAGGAGCCCAGATCACAGACATTCTCGGAGAAGAACATGTTACCGGCGTGAAGCTGGCAGGAGGAGAGGTATTCCCGGCAGATCTGGTCATTGTTTCCGCCGGTGTAAGAGCCAATACAGCCATTGCCGGAGACGCAGGCATTGAAACAGACCGGGCAGTTGTGGTCAATGAGAGAATGGAGACCAATATCCCGGATATCTATGCCTGCGGCGACTGTGCTCAGTACCAGGGGATCAACTATGCTATCTGGCCTCAGGCTATGGAGCAGGGCAAAGTTGCCGGTGCCAATGCGGCAGGAGAACCTCTTGTTTATGAAGGAGTATCCGCGGCCCTGAATTTCCACGGTATGGGAACCGCCTTGTTTGCAGCAGGAGATAATGGAAAGAATTCCAATCTGGTATATAAGACTGTGGAATTTAAGGATATGGGAAAGAAACAGTACCGGAAATATTATTTCCTGAATAACCGGCTCTGCGGTGTGATCCTGATCGGAGACGTCAGTGCCATGGCCAGGATGACACAGCTTCTGGAAAAACATGCCACTTACCAGGAAGTAATGGAATAGAAAATGCTGGCAGGAACAGCTTAAGGCTTTTCTGACAGAAAAGGAGACGGATAATACAGCAATGGAGCTGAGGCATTAAACATAACTCAGAAATATTCTCAAATTCAGTTTAGTGCCTCAGCTTCATAGTCTGCATATCCGTCTCTGTTTATGTTCAGAAGCGGCTGAAAGTCGGATATGCCCTACGGTCAGAAAAAAATTTTATTTTATTAGAAATGTATGTAACGAATCTTCTCTTTTTTGGATATATGGGTAAAGGAGGTGAGAAACAAGATGATGGATATGGACTCCATATACAGAGAGCAGGCAAATGCAGTGTTCAAATATCTTATGACGCTTTGCTATGAGGAGGATACGGCACAGGAGCTGACTCAGGAAACCTTTTATCAGGCGGTGAAAAGTGCGGGAAAATATGACGGCTCCTGTAAGGTGTCTACCTGGCTTTGCCAGATTGCCAAACATCTCTGGTATCAGGAGCTGGACCGAAGAAAAAGAAAAGGGACCAGTCAGCTGGACGAAAATCTTGTTTCCCCCAAAGCGGCCCTGGAAGAGGAATTATGTATTAAAGAAGAGAAGATGGAATTGTTCCGGAAGGTCCATGTTTTGGAGGAAACAGCGAAGGAAGTAGTGCTTCTTCGGCTGACAGGAGAATTCTCCTTTCGGGAGATCGGAGATATTTTTGGAAAGAATGAAAACTGGGCCAGGGTAACTTTTTACCGGGCAAAACAGAAATTAGTGAAAGGGTGAAGAAGTATGAAGATGAAGTGTGAGATTATCCGGGATCTGTTTCCAAGTTACATAGATGGACTGACCAGCCGGGAGAGTAATGAACTGATAGAGGAACATCTGGAGGAATGCGGGGATTGTAGAGAATATCTGGCTTCCATGCAAGAAGAAATCGTACAGGAAAATCAGCCTGTGAAGAATAAGGAAGCTGTTAAGCCCTTCCGGAAACTCCGTCAGAAAACCAGGAGGAAGATTTTTCTGACTGCAGGAGGAGCGGTCCTGTCCTGCGGGCTGATCTTCGGAGGAAGCCTTCTCTATTATGGAAGGTCCTGGACCGCAAATTCTGAAGATGTAAAGATGACTATAGATGCTCAGGGCGGAATCGCCACCCTCCGTTTTGCACCGGAGAAGAAAAACTGTAAGCTTAACGCTGAAGCTGGAGAAGATAATACTATTACCATAGTAGAAAGTAAGCAAGTTCCCTTTGCAAAGACCTACAATCCCAATGCTTACTGGAGCTGTACTTTTATTGATGAAGATACGGTTATGGGATTAAAGGGCCAGAATATGGATTTCAGTGAAGACCAGGTACTGACTATAAAATATGAAGACCGGACGGAGACAGTTTCTCTGGAAGACCTGGCCCGGGAGGCCCTGGAGAATCCTTCGGCACAGTCTGATGAGGTGGAGATGACCTGGGCAAAAGACGATAACGGAACAGTGACTCTGGGATTCTTCCCGGAAATTTTAGGGGTTTACCTGAGGGCGGAAGACGCGGGAGAAGACCGGATCCTGATCCGCCAGTATTATGACAGCCAGGAAGAAACGGCGCAGAAGGGAGCTTTCTATACCATAAACTTTATAGACGAAGATACCATCCGGCTGTCAGACGGCACAGAACGGGAACTTTCTCAGGATGATGTTCTTACCATAGAATATGAAGATAAGACAGAGGAGATATCCTTCAGTGATCTGTGGGAAGGAAGCCTGCCGGGGGATGCGCAGGACGATTAAAATAAGAAATCTGTATATCTGTCCGTACATTTTTGAGCCTATGAACGGTTACATCAGCAAGAATCTGGTTTTTAACCGTACCAGGTCATAAAAGCACAGTCCTGTCTGCCAGGAGCGGGTTATCGGGTCATAGAAAAAGAAACTGCCGGAAGATCCATGTCGATCAGTTAAAGACATGGATCTTCCGGCAGTTTTCAGCTTACAGACCTGCGCACCGCATTATCTTGGAAACGAAAGTAATCCGGCCTGTGCCGTGACTGTGTGAACTCAAACATGATTCCGTCGCTGTTGTAAGTGTGGCTGGTGATGACCGCCAGACAGTTATAGTCGTTTACATCCAATTCCAAATACTTTTCATCTATCTGAGTGATTTTTTCTACTGTCATCACCCGCTTGCTGTTGACAATGGTCATGTGGAGGGTGTTTTCCAGATATTCGTAAATAGAATTTTCTGCAATTTCCGGAGTCAGGCCGCAAGCAGCGCTTTTCAGAAAATAGTTGTGATTGATGATCAGAGGTTTTTCGTCTAAAAAATGGAGCCGCTGAATATAATATAATTCAGAACCCACCGGGAAGCCGGTCCGCCTGGAGATTTTTTCGTCGGCGGTAAGCTCCATGAACTGAAGGACTACGGAGCGGCCTTTTTTATGATTGCGGATAGAAGATTCCTTAAAGGACTCAATACCGCCGATGGTGTAGGAGGTCTGCGCTACAGGGCGATAGATATTCCGGACCCCCTTTCCCTGCATGGTCTGGACATAGCCATCTGTTACCAGACGGCCTACCGCTCTGCGGATGGTGTTTCTGGAACAATTATAAGCAAGCACTAACTGGTTTTCAGAAGGAAGCAGCTCCTGGTAGGCATATTCTTCGGATTCTATTTTTTGTTTTAAATCTTTATAAATAAATTCATATTTACTTTTCGGCATTTTCATCACATCCTGTCTTGTTTAAACATCTTATGTTTTCATTATATAAAAAAAATTGAAAAAGTCAAGAAAACAATGTTGACATGTTTAAACAAGTGTGCTATTTTATACTTGTTCAAACAAGTTCGTGAAAAGAAGGAGGTACGAGCATGGCAAAATATACAGATGACGTCAAGGCATTGCTGGAGCTGATCGGCGGAAAAGAGAATATTGCGGCAGTGTCTCACTGTATGACAAGGATGAGATTCGTTCTTGCAGACGAAAAGAAAGCAAACGCAAAGGAAATTGAAAAGCTGAAAAGTGTAAAGGGAACCTTTACCCAGGCAGGGCAGTATCAGGTGATCATCGGAAATGATGTGTCAACCTTTTACAATGAATTTACTGCCTATGCAGGAATTGAAGGGGTAAGTAAGGAAGCTGCCAAACAGGCAGCTAAGAGCAACCAGAATCCAATCCAGAAGATTATGAGCAACCTGGGAGAGATTTTTGCTCCCATTATCCCGGCCCTGATCTGCGGTGGCCTTGTATTGGGCTTCCGTAATGTGATCGACGCCATTTATTTCTTTGACAATGGGACAAAGACCCTTGTAGATATTTCCCAGTTCTGGGCAGGTGTGGACAGTTTTCTTTGGCTGATCGGCGAAGCAGTGTTCCATCTGCTGCCCGTAGGCATTGTCTGGTCCATTACCAAAAAGATGGGAACTACACAGATCCTTGGTATTGTATTAGGTCTGACACTGGTATCTTCCCAGCTTCTTAACGGCTTCAGTGTGGCTTCCACTCCGGCAGATCAGATACCATACTGGGATTTCGGATTTGCCAAGGTAAATATGATCGGTTATCAGGGACAGGTTATCGCAGCCATGATGGCTGGTTTTGTACTGGTATATCTGGAAAAGTTTTTCCGGAAGATATGTCCGGCGGTGGTCAGTATGATCGTAGTTCCGGTCTGCTCTCTGGTGCCGGCAGTATTTATCGCACATATGGTAGTAGGCCCCATCGGCTGGACCATTGGAAACGCCATTGCAGACGTGGTTTACGCAGGTCTGACTTCTAACATCCGATTTGTATTTGCAGGAATCTTTGGACTATTATATGCACCTATCGTTATGACAGGTCTCCATCATATGACAAACGCTATTGACTCTCAGCTGATCGCAGGTCCCAGCAAAAGCACCATCCTGTGGCCTATGATCGCACTGAGCAACATCGCACAGGGATCCAGCGTGCTGGCTATGACAGTTCTTCAGAAGAAAAACGAGAGAGCTCAGCAGGTCAACGTTCCTGCATGTATTTCCTGCTACCTGGGCGTAACAGAGCCGGCTCTCTTCGGTGTAAACTTAAAATACGGATTCCCGCTGGTCTGCGGTATGATCGGTTCTGCCTGCGCAGCAGTGATTTCTGTAGGCTTTGGAGTGGAAGCTCTGAGCATCGGCGTCGGCGGCCTTCCGGGTATCTTATCTATTAAACCAGAGTATTACCTGATTTTCCTCCTGGCTATGGCTGTGGCTATCGTGATTCCTTTTGTACTGACATTTATTGTGGGAAAGGCAAAATTATCTGCTGCAGACAGACTGGGAGAGGACTACGGAGAGGAGTCTCAGGTTGTCGAAGAGGTACAGGGACCGGCAGTACAGACAGCAGCAGAACCTCTTACAGAATTAAAGGCCGGACTTACCGGTAAGGTAATTCCTCTGGATGATGTTCCGGATGATGTGTTTTCACAGCATATTATGGGAGACGGCGTTGCCATTGAGCCGGAAAATGATACAGTAGTAGCCCCTGCAGATGCAAAGGTAGGGGTAGTTATGGCAGACTCCGGTCATGCCTGTGGTCTGATCTTTGCAAATGAGATGGAACTGTTGATCCATGTAGGAGTAGATACTGTTGATATGAACGGAGACGGATTTGAGCTTCTTGTAAAAGAAGGAGATCAGGTAAAACAGGGACAGTCCCTGATCCGTTTTGATAAGGAAAAGATCAAAGCGGCAGGACATCCTTATGTGACTGTATTTATTGTTACCGAGGAAGGACAGGCTAAGAATATCCAATACCTTACAGGTATGGAAGCAGAGGCAGGAAAGACACCGGTTATCAAGTTTGAGTAAGGAGGATTTTCCATGGCAGATTTTAAGAAAAGCGTTGTTTATCAGATATATCCCAAGTCTTTTTATGACAGCAACGGAGACGGACTGGGAGATTTAAGAGGTGTAATAGAAAAACTGGATTATATAAAAGAACTGGGTGTGGACTACATCTGGATGACGCCGTTTTTTGTATCTCCGCAGAAAGACAATGGATATGACGTAGAGGATTATTATAACATTGATCCCAGATACGGCACCATGGAGGACGTAGAAGAACTGTCACGGGAAGCGGAAAAACGGGGTATCCGCCTGATGTTTGACATGGTGTTCAACCATACCTCTGACAGGAACCAGTGGTTTCAGAAAGCTCTGGCGGGAGATCCCAAGTACAAAGATTTCTATATCTTTAAAAAAGGACCAAAGCCGGGAGTTCCTCCAACCAACTGGGAGAGCAAGTTCGGCGGAAATGCCTGGGAATATGTAGAGAAGTTTGACGAGTATTACCTTCATCTTTTTGATGTGTCTCAGCCTGACCTGAACTGGGACAACCCGGAAGTAAGAAAAGAAGTCCAGAATGTGATTAAATTCTGGATGGGAAAAGGAATCAAGGGCTTCCGTTTCGATGTGGTAAACCTGATCAGTAAGGATAAGTTTGAAAATGACTATGAGGGGGACGGCAGAAGATTTTATACCGATGGTCCCAATATCCATAAATATCTCCGGGAACTGAACGAAGCCACTTTCGGAACAGACGCAGAGATCATCACCGTGGGAGAGATGTCCAGCACCACCATGGAAAACTGTTATCAGTATGCAAACGAGGACGGTAAAGAATTGTCCATGGTTTTCAGCTTCCACCATCTGAAGGTTGACTTTATGGGAAATGAGAAGTGGGTTATTGTTCCCTTCGATTTCCAGAAGCTGAAAAAAATCCTCTTTGACTGGCAGGTGAACATGGGAAAACATCATGCCTGGAATGCAGTATTCTGGTGCAACCATGACCAGCCAAGGGTAGTTTCCAGATTTGGAAATGTGGAAAAGTACTGGAAGGAATCTGCAAAAATGTTGGGAACTGTGATCCATTGTCTCAGAGGAACTCCTTATATTTACCAGGGCGAGGAGCTGGGAATGACCAACGCCGGATTCACAGATATTTCCCAGTATAAGGATGTGGAGAGCCTGAATCATTTCCGGATTCTTCAGGAAAAGGGATTGACAAAGGAAAACGCTTATCAGATCCTTCAGATCCATTCCAGAGATAACAGCCGGACCCCGATGCAGTGGAACAGCGGGGAAAACGGAGGATTTACCACAGGCGAACCCTGGATTGAGGTAAATAAGAACTGCTCATACATTAATGCGGAGGCGGAGCTTCAGGATGAAGATTCCATCTTCCACTACTATCAGAAGCTGATCGCACTGCGGAAAGAATATGATGTGATCGCTTATGGGGAGCTGAAGCCTCTGGATGAGAAAAATCCTTCTGTTTTTGCCTATGAAAGAGACTACCAGGGAGAAAAGATGCTGGTAATCTGCAACTTCTATGGAAAAGAAGTGACCTGGGATTCTGAGACAGAGCTGGGAGAATACCAATGTGTATTGAGCAATTATGAAGTGCATAACATAGAAGGCAGCAGGATAGGGCTGAAGCCTTATGAAGCAGTTGTGCTGTATAAAAAATAAGGAAAAAGAGAGAATATAAAAGAAATGGCACTGTTCATGTAGTATTCTGCACAGGACAGTGCTATTTCGATGTTTTTTTACCTTTTATGTTAAATTCGTGTAAAATAATGTAAAAACAAAGAAATAATTCTTGAATTAATTTCCCATACCAGTTATAAATGTAATAGTGCCATTAAATAAAAGTAAAAAATATGTGAAAACACTAATGGAGGAGAAAAGTGAAAATTACAGATTTTTTCAGTCTTTTAGGAGGACTGGCCTTATTCCTTTACGGTATGCAGATGATGAGCAATGGCCTGGAGGCTGCTGCAGGAAACAAAATGAAACAGATTTTGGAAAAACTCACTGCAAACCGTTTTTTGGGAGTTCTGGTAGGAGCGGGAATCACCGCTGTTATCCAGTCCTCATCGGCTACCACAGTTATGGTAGTAGGTTTTGTAAACTCAGGTATGATGACTCTGAAACAGGCGGTATGGATCATTATGGGTGCCAATATCGGTACCACCATTACCGGACAGCTGATTGCCCTTGATGTAGGAGCTATTGCACCTCTTCTGGCTTTTCTGGGCGTGGCCCTGGTAGTATTTGTTAAGAAACAGAAGGTTCACCACTATGGACTGATCCTTGCGGGACTGGGTATCCTGTTTGTAGGTATGGATATGATGAGTGCAGCTATGATGCCTCTGAGAGAATCCGAGGCCTTCGTTGCATTGCTGACCAAGTTTTCTAATCCGATTCTGGGAATTCTGGCAGGCGCCATTTTTACCGCTATTATCCAGTCTTCTTCAGCTTCTGTAGGTATTCTGCAGGCCCTGGCTTCCAGTGGGCTGATCGGTCTGGGAAATGCAGTATATGTGCTGTTCGGACAGAACATCGGTACTTGTATCACAGCTATTCTGGCCGCTATTGGGACCAGCAGGAATGCGAAACGCACCACCATCATCCATCTGATGTTTAACCTTATTGGTACCACGATTTTTACAATTGTCTGTATCCTGACCCCTCTGACAGACGTAGTAGAGGCATTTACGCCGGACAATGTAGCTGCACAGATCGCAAACATGCATACATTATTTAATGTTGTGACAACTCTGCTGCTCCTTCCTTTCGGTACTTATCTGGCTAAGCTGGCTACAAAGATCCTGCCGGAAAAGAAGGACGAAAATGTGGATGTTATGCATATGGAATTTATCCGTCCTATGGAAACTAAGAGAGATACACAGATTGGACTTTCCGCTATTGCCGTTACAAGTATCCGCAAAGAAATCCACCGGATGATGGCCATGGCAAAAGAAAATGTGGACATGAGCTTTGAGGCAGTGAAGGAAGGAAAGACCATCCATCTGAAGGAAGTGAAGGAACGGGAAGAATATATTGATTTCCTGAATAAGGAAATTTCAAAGTATATTTCCAAGACTCTGGTAAATGAAAGTAATCCCAGAGACTCCAAATACATCAGCGCATTGTTTAAAGTATGCGGAAATGTGGAGCGTATCGGCGACCATGCCATGAATATCTGCGGTTATACCAAGACCATTGAACGCCAGAATATTTCTTTCTCCTCTGAGGTTAAGAGAGAGATTGACGAGATGAAGAAAATCTGTGACCAGGCATTGGATTATCTGGCAGAGATCGGGCAGGAACCTGGACAGAAGGAAGATATCCAGGTGATCGAAGATATTGAACAAAAGATTGACGATATGACAGAAGACTATCGTCAGAAACAGCTGGAGCGTATGCAGAAAGGCACCTGCTCCGAAGAAGGCTGCATCATCTATTCAGAAATGCTTACAGACTTTGAGCGTATCGGCGACCATATCCTGAATATTGGACAGGAAATGGGAAGAGGTAAGGTAAGTGCATAGTAAATAGGAGTCTGCTATACAGGACTTTTACTCTGCAGAGGTAAAAACTGCCGGGTAAGAGTCCTGTGTTTTGTTAATTCCTTGTAAAAAAGCTTTGCAAAAATCTTGTCCTCTGTTATGATAAAATCTGTATGTAACAAAAGAAGAAAGGGGAAAAACTTTGACTTATACTTGGGATGATCTCTTTTGGATTTTTATGGTTTATTCTTTTGTGGGATGGTGTGCAGGCGTAATCGCCAATGCTCTCAGAAGAAAGCGATTTATTAACACTGGATTTTTGAACCTTCCTATCTGCCCTGTTTATGGTGTGATCGGCACAGCCTACTGCATTTTTCTTCAGGAACTGGAGGAAGAGATATTCTTTCTGTTTTTAGGCGGCGCAGTGGCAGCCTTTCTGGTAATTGTTATTACCGGGGTAATACTGGAAAAGGTATTTAATCGGAAGTGGTGGGACTTCAGCCAGGCAAGATTTCAGTTTCAGGGCTATCTGAATTTTGTCCACCTGTTGTTTTTCGGTATCGCAGCTGTGGTGTGCATCCGTTTTGCCAATCCGCTGCTGCTGGATGCTGTTCATATGTTTCCTGATAAAGTGGAGACAGTTCTGGAAATTTGTTTAGGGGTTCTGGTTTTAACAGATGTGGTATTCTGCATTGCAACCGTTACTCAGATGCACCGCTCGGCGGCCCAGGCTGTATTTTTTGATTATGTCCAGAACTTTACCGATGACTTTGGAAATGCACTTACCAGAAGGGTACAGAGACGAATGACCAAGGCCTATCCCAATATTCAGCTGGGAAAAATCCTGGAAGCGCTGAAACCAAAGGAAAAGGCTGCAGTTTTTGCTCAGGGCTGCAGTTTTTACAAGCTGGTATGGATGTTTGTTATCGGTGCAGTTGCAGGAGTTGCTATTGAGACTGTTTTCTGCCGGTTTTCCATGGGAGAATGGATGAGCAGGAGCAGCTTTGTCTGGGGGCCTTTCAGTATTGTCTGGGGATTTGGATGCAGCTTTCTCACTGCTCTGCTTTATCGTTACAAAGACAGAAGTGACCGGTATATTTTTGCCTATGGAACTGTGCTGGGCGGCTTTTATGAGTACGCCTGCAGCGTAATTTCAGAAAGAGTCTTCGGGACGGTTTTCTGGGATTACAGTAAGATTCCCTTTAATCTGGGAGGGAGGATCAATCTTCTTTACTGCTTTTTCTGGGGAATTGCTGCTGTGGTATGGATTAAGATTTTATACCCCAGATTTTCGGCATGGATTGAGAAAATTCCCATGAAGCCGGGAAAAATCATAACCTGGCTGGTATTGATCTTTCTTTTTGTGGATATGATCATGTCCGGGCTTGCTCTATACCGGTACACAGACAGACTGACAGATCCCAAACCGGATAATGCCCTTGAAGTATTTTTGGATGAACATTTTGATGATGAGAGACTGGAAAAGATTTATCCAAATGCTAAGGTAACAGGAGAAGATGGAACATGGCAAAAAATGAACGAACTGAATTAATCAATATCTGTATGATCTATGATGACAAGGGAAACGTTCTGATGCAGAACAGAAGGAACATGTGCTGAAAAGCTATTGAGAAGGAGAGAGCTGTATGAAGAAATTATTAGTGGTAGTGGATATGCAGAAGGATTTTATTGACGGCGCCCTGGGAACAGGAGAGGCAGTAAAAATCCTGGAGCCGGTGAAGGAAAAAATAAGAAAAGCTAAGGCCCAGGGAACAGATATTGTCTTTACCAAGGATACCCACTACAAAGATTATCTTATGACCCAGGAAGGGCGGAAACTTCCGGTGCCTCACTGTGTAAAAGGCACAGAAGGCTGGGAACTGGATGGAGGACTTCTGGAGCTGGCCAGGGACTGCACTGTTCTGGAAAAGCCTTCCTTTGGCAGTATGGAGCTGGCTGAGCTGGCTCAAAAGGCAGGATATGAGGAGATAGAACTGATCGGGCTGTGCACAGATATCTGCGTTATTTCCAACGCTATGATCCTGAAAGCTGCTCTGCCTGAGGCAGCAGTACGTGTAGACCCTTCCTGCTGTGCAGGAGTAACCCCTGAGAGCCACAAAAATGCGCTGGAAGCTATGAAAGTGTGCCAGATAGAGGTAGTTTAGTACGCAAGACAGAAAAAATAAGTGAAAAGGAGCTGGCCCATTAATCATAATCGAGAATATCTATACATTTTATTGCTCAGTCTGCACAGCTTTAAGCCCATAGTCTCAAAGCTGTGCTCGACAAATTCGCATAAAATGTATAGATATTCCTGACATATGTTAATGGGCCAGCTCCTTTTTATATTTGTCAGGGTTTTAGAAATGTGATTTCTACGGTAAAGAGGTCGGCATCTGTGAAGACTTCCAGCCGTCCTCCCTGAAGCTCAGTGAAGCTCTTGGCGATGGCCAGCCCCAGGCCGCTTCCCTCTGTATTTCTGGAAGCATCACCTCTTACAAATCGTTCGGTAATCTCACTGGGATTGAAGTTCAGCTCTGTGGCAGAGATATTTTTCATGGTGATCTTTACATGATTTTCCGTTTCTTCCATAGTGATATAAACTCTGGTGTGCGGCATTGCATACTTGGTAATGTTTACCAAAAGATTTTCAAAGACTCTGTAGGTTCTCTGGGAATCCAGAGGAAGGACCACTTTTTCCTCCGGGAGCTGCCAGCGGAAGCTCAGGTCCGTGGCCTCGATCTTATCCTGGAGTTCCAGCTTTACCTGACGCAGCAGACTGACAATGTCCACATCCATGATATTAAGCTGGACAGTCTTGCTTGTGGCTTTGCTGATCTCAAAGAGATCTTCAATGAGCAGTTTCAGCCGGTTGGCCTTCTGGTCCAGAATCTGGATATATTTCTTACGTTCCTCCGCTGACAGATTTGGATCTTTCAGCAGGTCTACATAGGTAATGATAGCCGTGAGGGGCGTCTTCAGATCATGAGACACATTGGTGATCAGGTCTGTTTTCATTTTGGTGCTTTTTACCTCTTCGTCCACAGCTTTCCGGAAACCGGTGCGGATTTTGTCAACTTCCTCACGGAAAGGCTCAAAGACGCCTAAATCCTCAGGGATGGTACCGTTTAAGTTTCCCTGGGCCAGTTCATTGGTTGCCTGGAGGAGAAGCTGATACTGATCCTGGATTTTCCGAACATATTTCCGCAGAAGAAGGAATAGGATTACGGAATATATGATCAGGGCTGCCAGTCCCCAGTACCACAGAAGGCTGATAAATCCTAGAATAATGAAGTTAATCAGGACGAGCTTCAAAAGCACCCGGGAGGCGTCGTCACGGAGATCTATATGGAGAAGTCCCTGATAGATCCGTCGGCACCATTTGGTGATCCAGGGCCAGAAACGGTAGATTAGAACTCGTTTCTGGAGATATTCCTTTAATCCCATGGTGAAAATATGCCGGAAACAGGCGGCTGCCCAGTAGCATACAGCAAAGATCAGCACCCAGCCCAGAAGCCCCCACAGGTACTGGATTACAGTAGCCACTGTCTCAGGGAGGCCTATGCTTATCAGCACGCTTCGGATAGACTGATGATCCAGAGCCCCGGGATTGGCCGTTACGCTGGCTGCAACACTGACTACACAAAGGGCGATCAGACACACTGGCTCAAATGGATAGGAGAAAATTTTCTCGTTTCCGGTTTCCAATACTTTTATAAAAGGAAGGAGAAAAGCCGCAGCACATACAAATCCCACAAAGGTCATAAAAAGCACTACCAGATCCGCCGTTGTGTCATAGCCGCTGTTGGCATATAAAATGGAAGGATTATAGTCGGAATATGCTTCCAGAGCTGTTTTGGTCATGGCGAAGCAGTAGATTCTGTCCTGAGGCGGCTGGAAGGTGCCGGAATAATAATAGTAGTCACGGAGATATTCTCCGGGGTCTGACCTGGCCAGTTCGTTTAAAGCCTGGGAGGAATTATCCTTTTCATGGGTGAGAAAAGTTGTGGACTCAATGTTTCCCTTTTTTCCATATTCGATCACAGCCACAAAGGCGTAGCCGCTGTCTGTGTTCAATATAGAATTAGTCTGGATATTGTCCAGAGAATCATAGAGAGATTCCTGGGAGTCTGCTAAAGACTGGTTGGTGTCCAGAGTTGTTCCGCTGCCGTCCAGTACCTCGTATTCAATAAAAGAACGGATAGCGGAAAAATCTTCGCTCCATTGGCTGTACAGATTGTTTTGAAAATCATCGGCAATAGAGCTGATGTCATCCTCATAAGTCTCCTCAGAGGTTCCTTCGGAAGCTGCTGGCTCAGTTGACGCCTCATTGGCAGTCTCTTCTGAAGATCCAGCATCAGAGCTGCCTTCTTCGGAAGAAGGTTCCTGAGTCTCGCTGTTTTCAGCGGAAGTATCTCTCTGAAAAAAGATTTCAAAGGGAGTCACATCGCTTCCATGCTCTCTCTGATATTCCTCTGCGTAGAGTACATAAGTATCTTTTACCAGCTGGTCCATTAAGTCTGTATTTGAGTAAGAAATCTGCCCTTCCTCTTTCTGACGGCTGATATAATGGGGCCTGATGAACATCATTGCCAGGGAAGGCAGAAAGATTACCAGCGCAATGATAATGGCAGCCAGCCTATGATAGTTTTTCGATTTTATATCCAACTCCCCACACCACCTTTAAATATTTTGGCTCCTTAGGGTTGATCTCGATTTTTTCGCGGATATTCCGTACATGGACCATGACGGTTTCGGTATTGACTGCCCGTTCATTCCATACCCGCTCATAGATTTCATCTGCCGAGAAAACCCTGCCAGGATTTTTGATCAGCAACAGAAGAATTTTAAACTCCATGGGAGTCATTTTAACGGGAGTATCGTCTACACGGACCTCAAAGGTGCTTTCATTGACTTCCAGTCCCCCTATGGTGTAGACAGTATCAGAGTTTTTGGCCTCTTTTTCCTGAAGTTTTTCCATAAACCTTCTGTAGCGGCGCATCTGGGAATTTACTCTTGCCATGAGCTCCATGGGAGTGAAGGGCTTTGTTACATAGTCATCTGCACCGATATTCAGGCCCATAACTTTATCTACTTCCTCAGATTTAGCAGAAAGCATGATTACGGGAAAGTCATGTTTTTCTCTGAGTTTCATAGTCATGGTGATTCCGTCCATTCTGGGCATCATGATGTCCACAATAGCCAGATGGATTTCCTCTTTTTCCAATATCTCCAGGCCTTCTACGCCGTCGGCTGCCATGAATACCTGGTAGCCCTGGCTTTTCAGATAAATCCCTACTCCTTCTCTGATATCTTTGTCATCCTCCACGATTAAAATGTGATTCATTTCCATGATGTTCTTCTCCTGTTTAATGGTATACCAGCCGCACAGCGGCCAGCACCGTCGGCGGTTGCCAAATGAATAGGAATGTTCCCCCTGCCCCCGCTTTATGGTATAAATATAAGTTACAATATTTAAAAGTGACGTGTGTAAAAACGAAAGATTTTCTTAATAATTACGAATAAAAACTTTGGCGGTTCTGTTCTGCATCAAATATTCAGAAAAAAATCTTTGATCCGGTCCATTCTTGTAGTCATAGAGGCCAGAAGGGCATCCAGGATTACAAGGGCGGCCATGGATTCGACCACTACTACAGCCCGGGGGACAATGATGGGATCATGCCGGCCTTTTATCTGGACCTCTATAGGATCTCCCTGGCGGTTTACGGTTTCCTGAACAGCAGCGATAGAAGGTGTGGGCTTAAAGGCTGCCCGGAAGACAATGGGAGACCCGTCGCTGATCCCTCCGGTAATGCCCCCGGAATGATTGGTCTTTTTGATGAGATTTCCCTGGCTGTCCACACCGTAGGCATCGTTGTTTTTCAGTCCGTCAGATCTGGCAGCAGCCATGCCGGAACCGATCTCGAAGCCCTTTACAGCGCCGATAGAGAGGACTGCTTTTGCCAGAGCGGCGTCCAGTTTGTCGAAGGCCGGTTCTCCCAGGCCTGCAGGAACGCCGGTGATGACACATTCTGCCATGCCTCCCAGAGAGTTGGTCTCTTTCATGGCCTGCTCCAGACATTCCTGGGCTTTTTGTGCAGCCTGGGCGTCGGGCATATACAGGGGATTTTGGAAAATTTCTTCTTTGTCGAACCGTGAAGGGTCGATGGTTACAGGGCCAATGGCACAGGTGTAGACCAGGAGGGAGATTCCCAGTTCTCCCAATATTTTTGAAGCTACGGCTCCGGCGGCCACTCTGCCGATCGTCTCTCGTCCTGAAGAGCGGCCTCCGCCTCTGTAATCACGGAACCCGTATTTTCTGTCATAGTTCAGATCTGCGTGTCCCGGACGGTAATAATTGGCGATTTCGCTGTAGTCCCTGGAGCGCTGGTCAGTATTGGGGACCATAAGAGAAAGAGGAGTTCCGGTGGTCTTTCCTTCGAAAACTCCAGAGAGGATTTCAACCTTGTCAGCTTCCTGGCGCTTGGTGGTAAATCTGGACTGGCCGGGTTTTCTCCGGTCAAGAAACTTCTGGATATCCTCCTCATTAAGGGGCAGCCCTGCGGGGCAGCCGTCTATGACCACGCCGATGGCTTTCCCATGGGACTCTCCCCAGGTGGTTATTTTGAAAATACTGCCGAATGTAGATCCGTTCATAATGTTTCCCTCCTTTTCTAGAACAGGCTGTATACCAGGATCGCGGCAATTCCCTGAATGATCAGGATCGCCGGAAGACCAAGGGCAAATTTGGCATGCTGGGTTTTGTGGTGAAAGAAACGCATGCCGCAGATAGCCCCCAGAGAACCGCCGCAGATGGCGATGCCCAGAAGAGTCTTTTCTGAGATCCGCCACTGATGGGTCTTTGCTTTCTGCTTGTCAATGCCGAAACAGGCAAAAGCCAGAATATTTACAAATACAAGGTACATAAAAAAATTTTTAAGAATCAAATTGGACACTCCTTTGTGTTTCAGGATCACAGCAGGATGGTTTCCGGAATACGGAGTTCTCCTGCCAGATTTTTATAAAAGTTTTTTTCGATTTCCTCTCTTTTGGAATAGTTTCCCAAAAGCCACATGGTCTTTGTAACAACAGCCTCTGTACTCATATCGTAGGCCTGAAATACGCCGGCTTCCAGGGCGGCATGGCCTGTCTCATATACCGACAGATCGCTGCCTTCATAAGGACACTGGCTTTTTACTACCACCGCCATACCTTTGCGGATCACTTCTGCCAGCTCCTCCAGGATCTGAGGAGACAGGGAAGGGATTCCTCCAAGGCCGAAGGCCTCTATGATCAGTCCCCGGTATCCCTGCTCAAAAAGAAGAGAAAAGATCTTTCCGTCAAAGCCGGGAACCAGTTTGATGAGGAAGATTTTCTTTTCCAGGCCCTTTTTCAATCTGCAGGGGCCTGTGAGAGGGGGAATATAGGAGGACTGGAGGTCCAGTCCTCTGGAGTTTATTTCTCCGATGTACGGATAATTGATGCTTTCAAAAGCGTGGAAACTGGTGGTGCGTATTTTGGAAGCCCTGACCCCCAGGATCACTTTCCGGTTAAAGGCCAGGAAGATACCCGGGATAGAGCTGGCTGCCATGTGTATGGCACAGCGGCAGTTCTCCACAGCGTCTGCCAGCGGATTCAGGATGGAAAGCTGGCTTCCTGTGAGAACTACTGGTATGGGAATATTAGGCAGCATAAAGGAAAGTACGGAGGAGGTATAAGCCATGGTATCCGTTCCGTGGAAGACTACAATGCCGTCGTAATCCCGGTGTTTTTCATAAATGGTCTCTGCCAGTTCCTGCCAGTTTTCCGGCTGGATATTGGCGCTGTCCAGCTGGAAAAGTTCCAGATAATCTACCTGGTAGAGGCTGGTGATATCCGATATATAAGTCAGGATATCCTGACCGGACAGGCCGGGTATAAGTCCTTTTTCGTCCTGGATACATGCCAGAGTCCCTCCTGTGGTAATGATCAATATTTTTTTCTTCATGAGATGCCTCGATATTTTCTTTTTTGACTTAGGATTCCCAGAATCGAAAATTACTCTGCTTCCCACCGTCCGGATGCGCCGCAGGGCAGGACCAGCCCGGTCTGTGTTACGGGAAGACCGATTTCCTGAGAGTCTACCTTTCCCTGATATTTTTTCAGTTCTACAGAGAGCATATAGGTGAGCACGGCTGGAGCCAGTCCGGTGGTATAGGAATTCAGCAGGAAGAACAGAGGCTCATCTGAGAGGATACGGGTGCACAGCTGTATGAGATGGTGGATGTTGTCCTCAATCTTCCAGATTTCTCCCCTGGGACCTCTTCCATAAGACGGAGGGTCCATGATGATGGCGTCGTAGGTATTTCCGCGGCGGATTTCCCGTTCTACGAATTTTACGCAGTCGTCTACCAGCCAGCGGATAGGAGCGTCTTTCAGACCTGAAGAGACTGCGTTTTCCTTAGCCCAGGTGACCATGCCCTTGGAGGCGTCTACATGAGTGACGCTGGCTCCTGCGGCTGCCGCCGCCAGGGTGGCGCCTCCGGTATAGGCGAAGAGATTCAGAACCTTCACCGGACGATTGGCGTTCCGTATCTTTTCTGAGAACCAGTCCCAGTTTACTGCCTGCTCCGGGAAGAGGCCTGTGTGCTTAAAGCTGAAAGGTTTTAAATTGAAAGTAAGTGTTTTATACTGAATGGTCCACTGCTCGGGAAGGCTGAAAAATTCCCATTCTCCGCCTCCTTTTTTACTCCGGTGATAGTGGCCGTTCATGTGCTTCCAGCCCCTGTGTGTCTTAGGTGTATTCCAGATGACCTGAGGGTCCGGACGGACCAGGAGATAGTCTCCCCACCGTTCCAGCTTTTCTCCGCCGGAGGTATCGATTACTTCATAGTCTTTCCATTTATCTGCGATCCACATATAGAATCCTTTCTTTTTTTATTCCCTCAGGCAATGTGCAGGGAGGACATGACTTTATATCCATCTGGCGGCTGCCGTGAGGGTTTGTTGTTCCGCTGCCAGCAGCGGGGTGTTGACTTTCTGACATGGATAGTATAACAGAAGGAAAAAGTGCAGGCAACCCGGCTGTTGAATTTATGGAAGAAGGAAATCCAAGTCTTTTCTCTGCTTTTCATGCATACACTGAGATAGCAGACAATCTCTGTCCCACATTGGGGAGGTGCGCCATGTATGAGACATTAAATGAGAAAGAGCTTTGTAAAATCCTGGATACGGATTCCAAAACAGGACTTGCACAGGAGGAAGCCGAAAAGCGCTTAAAGAGCCAGGGAGAGAACGTTCTGAAAAAGGGAAAAGAGAAGACTTTCTGGGATATGGTACAGGAACAGATCAATGATCCGATGATCTTTATTCTGTTTGTGGCAGCGGCTATTTCCATGCTTCTGCGGGAATTCAGTGATACAGGGATCATTCTGGCGGTGATCCTCCTGAACACGGCCATAGGAGTGTTTCAAGAAGGGAAAGCCGTGAAAGCTATGGAGGCATTAAAAAAGATCACAGCCCCGGAGGCTCTTGTAAAAAGAGGAGAGGAATATCGGAAAATTCCGGCTGCACATCTGGTAAAAGGAGATTTAGTGAAGATAGAGGCGGGAGACCAGGTGCCTGCCGATATCCGTCTGCTTAGGGCAAGAGGTTTGTCCGCAGATGAATCTGCTCTTACAGGAGAGTCTCTGCCTGTATTAAAAACATCGCTGCCTTTGCCGGAAGGGCTTCCTGTAGCAGAAAGACGAAATATGCTTTTTATGTCTTCCCAGATTATGAAGGGAAGCGGTGAGGGGCTCGTTACTGCTGTGGGAATGGACACAGAGCTGGGCAAGATCGCCCATATGATCAATCAGGTCACCGGGGAACAGACCCCTCTGCAGAAAAGACTGGGAGATCTGGGAAAGATTCTCAGCATTACTGCTGTAGGATTCTGTCTGGTGCTGTTCCTGCTGGGGATTTTTCAGCACCGGGATATGCTTCAGATGCTCCTGTTGGCCATTTCGCTGGCTGTAGCGGCTATCCCTGAAGGACTTCCGGCAGTGGTGACCATTGTTCTGGCTCTGGGAGTGGGACGGATGGTCAAGGTGAACACCATAATCCGGAAGCTGCCGGCTGTTGAGACTCTGGGATCCGTGGGAGTGGTATGCTCGGATAAAACAGGAACTCTTACAGAAAATCAAATGCGTGTGGCGAAAATTTATGCCAATGATATGGCTCTTCCGGTTTCTAAAGTGAGAAAGAGGGAATTCCCCAGACTTACAGAAGGCTTTCTGCTGTGCAATAACAGTGTGCTGGGAAAACAGGAGATCGGGGACGCCACAGAGCTGGCTCTGCTCCATATGGGCAGAGACATGGGATATGACCGGGAAAGGCTGATGGAACAGTATCCACGGACTTTTGAGATCCCTTTTGATTCGGAAAAAAAGTATATGATAAGCGTACATAAGGACAGCGGGCATGAAACCGTGTATGTAAAAGGCGCCTGCGACTATCTTCTGGAAAAATGTGATTATGTTCAGATCGGAGACCGGCAGGAGCCTATGACCCAGGCCAGAAAGATGAAAATCCGCCTTGCAATGGAGAGTATGGCCAGGGAGGGCCTGCGGATCCTGGCTCTTGCCTACCGGGAAAGAGCAGAGGAAAAGACAGAGTCTGCTCTTATGAGAGGACTGGTCTTTGCAGGCATGGCCGGAATGATCGATCCGCCCAGAAAGGAAGCAGCCGCCTCTGTGAAAATACTGAAAAAAGCAGGAGTCATAGTAGCCATGATCACAGGAGACTATAAGGAGACAGCCTTTGCTATTGCCAGGAAGATCGGTATTGCAGACTCTGTGGAACAGTGCATGACAGGGGCGGAAATTGACAGTCTCAGTCCCGAGGCTTTTCGCCGGAAGATCCGGCATATCCGGGTCTTTGCCAGAGTTACGCCGGCTCATAAGGTGAAGATTGTCCGGGGATTCCAGGAAGCCGGGCAGATTGTGGCCATGACCGGGGACGGAGTAAATGACGCTCCTTCTCTTCGGGCGGCAGATATCGGTATCGCTATGGGAAAAAACGGTACAGATGTAGCCAAAAATGCAGCAGATATGGTCCTGACAGATGACAATTTCGCCACTATAGAAAAAGCCATGGAAGAGGGGCGGAGCATTTATGTAAATATCAAGAAAGCAATACTCTTTCTGCTGTCTTCCAATTTCGGTGAGATCCTGACCATGTTTGCGGCGGTCCTTTTAGGGCTTCCGGCGCCTCTGAAGGCCAGTCATATCCTCTGGGTGAATCTGATCACCGATTCTCTTCCTGCCCTGGCCCTGGGAGTGGATAAAAATGATGCAAAAGCCCTGATGAAGAAAAAGCCCAGAAATCCCAAAGAAGGGATCTTTGCCCACGGAGGCTGGCTTTTTACGATTTTCTACGGAATATTAATAGGAAGTATTACTCTTTATGCTTTTTCCTTAGGAGGTCAGACCTACGCTTTTACTGTCCTGGGAGTATCCCAGCTTTTCCATGCCTGGGGAATGAGGGATCAGGAGCGGTCGGTGTTCCGGATGAACCATCTGGAGAATCCTTTCATGATCCTGGCCTTCTTTCTGGGAATTTTCCTGCAGGTGCTGGTTACGGAGGTACCCTGGCTGGTAGAGGCTTTCGGCACCCAACAGTTATCTTTTGGGGAATGGCAGCTTCTTTTGGGGATTTCTGTTCTGCCGCTGGCGTTTCATGAATTACTGCTTATTCCGGGGAAACTGCTGGGGCTGCATAAACATCAATGATCCTGACAGGGCCAGCAGACATCTGCAAGATCCCCGAAGAGGGCCTGGAAGGTGTTTTTGCAGGATTTAATAAGTGAAGCTGCATATAAAAATAGAAAAACCATAATTTTTCCAGTAAAAACCTACAAAAATGCAAGAAAGGCTTGACACCATATCATGTGCCGGATACAATAGGAAACAGTGATATCAAAAAAACCAGGAGGAGAGCCATGACACCGTACAGAGAACTTAGCAAAGAACAGTTACAGGCCATGAAAGGCGATTTAGAGAAACAGTTTGAAGAAGTAAAAGCTAAAGGATTAAACCTTGATATGTCCAGGGGAAAACCCTGCAAAGAGCAGTTAAACCTGTCAATGGGTATGCTGGAAGAATTAAAGAGTACGGATAAACTGAAATGTGAGACCGGTATTGACTGCCGCAACTACGGACTTCCGGAAGGTATTCCTGAAGCAAGAAGACTGCTGGGAGAAATGACTGAGGTGGCTCCGGAGCATATTATTATTTTCGGGAATTCCAGTCTGAACGTGATGTTTGATACCGTGTCCCGCTCTATGACCCACGGTGTCTGCGGCAGCACTCCCTGGTGCAAGCTGGACAAAGTGAAATTTTTATGTCCGGTTCCCGGATATGACCGTCATTTTCGGATCACAGAGTATTTCGGGATTGAGATGATCAATGTGCCTATGACCCCTGAAGGACCGGATATGGATATGGTGGAAGAGCTGGTAAGCTCTGATCCAGCTATTAAAGGTATCTGGTGCGTACCGAAATATTCCAATCCTCAGGGTATTACCTATTCTGCAGAGACGGTAAAGAGATTTGCCAGACTGAAACCGGCGGCAGAGGACTTCCGTATTTTCTGGGATAATGCTTACTGCATCCATCATCTTTACGATGAACATCAGGATTTCCTCCTGGAGCTGTTAGATGAGTGTGAAAAAGCGGGAAATCCGGATATGGTGTATAAATTCGTATCGACTTCCAAAGTAAGCTTCCCGGGATCAGGAATCGCCGCAATCGCAGCGTCACCAAGAAACCTGGCAGATATTAAGGAGCATATGTCTGTACAGACCATCGGACATGATAAGATCAATCAGCTTCGTCATGTGCGTTTCTTTGGCGGTATCGTAGGTATGCATAAACACATGAAGAAACATGCGGAGATCCTTCGTCCTAAATTTGAGGCGGTGGAAGCTACTCTGGAAAAGGAACTGGGAGGAGCCGAGATCGGAGCTTGGACCAAACCTATGGGAGGTTACTTCATCTCCTTTGACGCTCTGGAAGGATGCGCAAAGAAGATCGTGGCCAAGGCAGCAGAGGCAGGGCTTAAGATGACAGAGGCCGGCGCTACTTATCCATATGGAATCGATCCAAAGGACAGCAATATCCGTATTGCTCCAAGCTTTCCTTCATTAGAAGAGCTGCAGCTGGCAACAGAGATCTTCGTTCTCAGCGTGAAGCTGATAAGCATTGATAAAATACTTGAGGAAAAATAAAGGAATTTATATAAGAGGGGCGCTGTGAAGGATCACGGCGCTTCTTTTGTATTGCAAAAGAAACATAAGAAATTCTCCCGGATACGGGTTGGTATAAAAGCAAATTTGTGCTATACTGAAACGAAACAGCGAGAGTTGAAAAGGGGTAAGAAATATGGCAAAAAAGAAAGCTAAGAAAGGAAAATACAAAAAAGCGAAGAAGATCATACTGGGCGTTCTCATTGGATATGTGGCTCTTCTGGTCATTGCCTATGGCATAGGTGTGTTTTATTATTCCAACGGTTTTTTGTCAGGCACAGAGATCAATGGCATGGATTGCTCAGGAAAAACAGTGGAAGAAGTTGAAAAGAACATGAAAAGCCAGATCGCTTCTTATCAGCTGGTTTTGAAGGAACGAGGAGATACAAGCGAGTCCATCAGTGCTTCCCAGATCAGTATGGAATACATAAGTGACGGGAAGATACAGGAGTTAAAAGAGCAGCAGAATCCATTTACCTGGTTTTTAGCCTTTGCCAGACAGCAGGATTATACCTTGTCGGCTACTACTTCCTATGATGAAAACGCTTTAAATACAGCAGTGGATGCCCTGAACTGCTTCAAGGAAGAAAACATTGTCCAGCCTGTGGACGCTCATTTGGAAGTGCAGGACGGCCAGTATGTAATCGTAGAGGAGACACAAGGTACGGCCCTGGACAGCAACAAGGTAAAAGAAGCAGTGAAGAACGCCATTGACAGCGGTGAGACCATTCTGGATCTGGACCAGGCAGGCTGCTACATAGAGCCCTCAGTCCTCAGTACAGATGAGAGTCTGGCAAAGCAGAGAGACGAGGGAAATAAATTGCTTACAGTGACAGTTACCATTGATTTTTCTGACAGACAGGAAGTGATCGACGGAGATGTGATGAAGGACTGGCTGACCACCAATGAAGAGGGAAATGTGGATCTGGACCGGACAAAGGTACGGGAATATGTCCAGCAGCTCCAGTATGAATATGATACGTTCGGCAGTTCCAGAGAGTTTACTGCATCTTCCGGACAGACCATCACAGTCAGCGGAGGAGATTACGGATGGCTGATCGCACCCAACGATACCACTACAAAGATCATAGAGACCATTAAAAGCGGACAGTCTCAGACTATTGAACCGGAATACACCTATACAGGATACTGCCGGGATACCAATGATATCGGAAATACCTATGTGGAGATCAGTCTTGACCAGCAGCATATGTGGTTTTATAAAGGCGGACAGCTCATCGTGGATACCGATGTAGTGACCGGCTGCCACAACAAAGGCTGGGATACGAAGACAGGAGTTTATGCCATTATGTATAAGGAGCGGGATGCCACTTTAGTGGGAGAAGGATATAATTCCGCAGTATCCTATTGGATGCCTTTCTATGCAAATGTGGGAATCCATGACGCAAGCTGGAGATCCAGCTTCGGAGGATCCATATATATTAATAATGGTTCCCATGGCTGTGTAAATACGCCTACGGAAAGGGCCGCAGCGATTTATAACAATATCGAGAAAGGCGTTCCTGTAGTCGTCTATTAAAATTATCAGGGGCAAAAGGAGTTAGGATATGAATATAGTAGTTTTAGCAGGAGGAAACAGTACAGAGAGAGAGGTTTCCATTGTTTCCGGACAGGGGGTCTGTACGGCTCTCAGGGAAAGAAACCACAGAGCAGTTCTTTTAGATGCCTATTTTGGCCGCAGCAAGCTGGATGAGGATCTTTTCCCGGCGGAATATGATGTGGAAAAAGAAGCCTCATGGATGAAGGAAAAAAGCCGTGACCTGGAGGAAACCATGAAGGAACGGAAAGAGTTCTTCGGTCCTTATGTGCTGGATATCTGCAGGAAGGCGGATATCGTCTTCCTGGCTCTTCACGGAGCCAATGGGGAGGATGGAAAAGTCCAGTCAGTGCTGGATCTTATGGGAATCCCCTATACCGGATCAGATCCTTTGAGCAGTGCCATGGCTATGGATAAAGGAATCACAAAAATGGTCTTCGAGGCCGCAGGAATCCCTACACCGAAAGGAGTGACCTTAGAGAAGAAGACCTGTACCTCAAAGCTGGCAGATTATGGCATGGATTTTCCAGTGATCGTAAAACCATGCTGCGGCGGTTCCAGCGTAGGAGTATGCATCGCAAAGGATCAGAAGGAATATGAGCTGGCTCTGGCAGAAGCTTTTTCCTATGAGGATGAGGTAGTAGTAGAGCAGTTTATCCAGGGCAGAGAATTCTCTGTGGCCGTGGTAGACGGAAAGGCTTATCCGGTTATTGAGATCGCACCTCTGGAAGGCTTCTATGACTATAAGAATAAATATCAGGAAGGGTCCTGTGTAGAGACCTGTCCTGCGGATATTTCTGTAATGCTGACCAAGGAAATGCAGGGATATGCAGAACAGGGGTATAAGGCCCTTCACCTGCAGGCTTACGCCAGACTGGATTTCATCATGGACGAAGAGGGAAATATGTACTGCCTTGAGGCGAATACTCTGCCAGGCATGACACCTACCAGTCTGATCCCTCAGGAGGCAAAGGTTATTGGGATAAGCTATCCCCGGCTCTGCGAAAAGCTTATCGAGGTTTCATTAAATAAGTATCGTTAGGGGGAAACAGGCAGTGAAAAATCTGACATTAGAGCATATTGCCCAGGCCTGCCAGGGAATCTACAGAGGATCTGAGGCAGATAAGACCAGAGAGGTTACAGGAATCTTCACAGACAGCAGGAAGATCCAGGAAGGAAGCCTTTTCGTACCGATCAAAGGCGCAAGGGCAGACGGACATGATTTTATAGAAGGAGTTATGGATAAGGGGGCTTTGGCCACTCTTTCAGAAAAGGATCTGGGAGAAAAGCCATATCCCTATATCCAGGTGGAGTCCTCTCTTCAGGCGGTAAAGGATATTGCAGAATACTATCTGAAACAGCTCGCCATACCAGTGGTGGGAATTACAGGCAGTGTGGGAAAGACAAGTACCAAGGAGATGATCGCCTCAGTTCTCGCCCAGAAATATAAGGTGCTGAAGACCCAGGGGAATTTTAACAATGAACTGGGGCTTCCCCTGACAGTGTTTAATCTTCGGGATGAACATGAGATTGCAGTGCTGGAGATGGGGATCAGTGATTTTGGAGAGATGCACAGACTGGCCAAGATTGCCAGGCCCGATACCTGTGTGATCACCAATATCGGACTGTGTCATCTGGAATTTCTCAAATCCAGAGACGGGATCCTGAAGGCAAAGACAGAGATCTTTGACTTCCTCAGAGAAGACGGCCATATTGTCTTAAACGGCGATGACGACAAGCTGGCAACAATAGAAGAAGTGAAAGGAATCAAGCCGGTATTTTTCGGATTAGACAGCCATCATGAAATCTGGGCTGATGAAGTACAGCCTCAGGGACTTAGAGGGATTTCCTGCCGGATACATATGGGAGAGAAATCTTTTGGGGTTTTGATTCCAGTTCCCGGCCAGCATATGGTATACAATGCTCTGGCTGCGGCAGCAGTAGGAGGAATCTACGGCCTTTCCCCAGAGGAGATTCAGAATGGAATCCAGAGTCTTCAGCCGGTAAGCGGTAGATTTCATATTATAAATACAGACAGATACACGATAATTGATGACTGCTATAATGCAAATCCTGTCTCTATGAAAGCTTCCCTGGATGTACTGGCCGATGCACTGGGACGGAAAGTAGCCATCCTGGGAGATATGGGAGAGCTGGGAACAGATCAGGCAGACATGCACCGGGAAGTAGGTGTCTATGCCGCTTCCAGGAATATAGACGTGCTCCTCTGTGTTGGAGAACTGTCTGCTTACCTGGCGGAAGCCGCACAGCTTACGGCCCCTGCCAGGGAGATCCGGCATTTTCAGTCTAAGGAAGAGCTCCTGCAAGATATTCCCCATATTTTAGAAAAGGGAGATAATATATTGGTAAAGGCTTCTCATTTTATGGAGTTTGGAAAGATTCTGGAAGCCCTTCAAGAATAAATCTTCGGAAGTTTTCCACTGCCGGAGGAATATAGATTTGGTCATTGCTGACCATATAGATATTCCTTCTTGCAGTGGAATTTTTTATTCGGATTTTTTTGACGGCCAGATGATCTAACAGTTCCATTTCAGGCACAATTGAAATCCCGAAATTCTGTGCAGTCAGTCCGGCAATTACCTGGTCTTCTTCTGTTTCATAAGCGATCCTGGGCTTTTCTCCGATTTTCTCAAAGAGCCGTTCCACATCATACCGTATGCCTGAACCGGGCGAAAAGTATATATAGGGGTACTCCAGCGTGCGAGCCAGATCTACTTCTTCATATTTTGCCAGAGGATGGCCGGAAGGGACGATAAGGACCAGATTCTGTTTTGCCACCGGAACGCAGAGCAGCCCCTTATCCAGGGTGGGATGGGAGGAAAAGATCAGGTCGAAATGCCTGGCCTTCAGCCCTTCTACCAGTTCCCCGGTGATTCCTGTGTGAAAAGTAAAATGGATTTCAGTATCTTGTTGGGTTTTTAAGAATTCCTGAGTCAGAGCAGGCAGCCAGTTTACACCCAGAACCCTGAGAAAACCCAGCCGGATGGTCCCGGCGCCTCTGGCGCTCTGTCTGAGGATATCTACACCGGAATCCAGAGTTTTCAGGACGTTTTCAGCACAGTCCAGGAACTGTTCTCCGAAACAGGTGAGACGGGTATTCCTGCCGGATTTTTCGAAGAGGGGAACTGGCCCTGATTTCGCTTATTTTTGTAAACAGCTTTGCGGTAGTGCTCATGCTTTATTCCGGGTCAGGGATCTCAGCTATTTCCAGCGTACCCTATGCTTTTAACCAGGTATTTCCACAGATTTCTCTGGGAACCTGGACCTATATTTTTCAGGCTCTTTTAGTTGCTGTATTATTTATTTTGAGAGGCAGGATTCATCTTCCCTACTTACTGAGTTTTGTGGTGGGATTTTTCTTTGGCATAGCGGTGGATATCCACGAAAGCTGGATTCAGCTTCTTCCCAAAGGAATTTTCTTCCAGATTCTGTATTTCTGTCTCAGCTATCTTATGATCTGCTTTGGGATTGCTCTGGCAAACCGTTGCAAAATGCCCATTGTTCCCACAGACCTTTTTCCTAGGGAGGTTTCGCAGAATACAGGCGCTGCTTATTCCAGGGTAAAGATCTGCTTTGATGTATCCTGTCTGGCAGTGACAGTCTTTATGACATGGACGTTTTTGGGACATATCAAAGGCCTGGGGGTCGGAACGGTCCTTGCGGCCTTTACCATGGGAAAAGTTATCGGCTGGATCGGAAGCTGGATGGACAGACATGTAGAATTTGTCTCTTGTATGGAGGACAGAGGCCTTTGCGGAAAAGGGCATAAAAGACAGGTTTATCCCGGAAGAATATAAAAAAACAGCCCATGTTTTTACATGGACTGATTTTTTTTCAGCATTTCCAGGATAATGTCCCGGGTGTAGGCACCCAGATGTTTCTTATCCTCTTTTGCAAGCTGCTCCGGATAAATGGGATCTCCGTATTCTACCACTACTTTGCATGGACGGATCTTTGGAAAATGGGCTTCAAAGATCTCAGCAGAATTGTGAATGGCAATAGGGACTATGGGACATCCGGTCTTGGTAGCTATCTTAAAGCTGCCTTCGTGGAAGGGCAGCATTTCCAGTTCACTGCCTTCCTTGCTTCGTGTGCCTTCGGGGAAAATACAGATTGATACGCCGCCTTTCACTTCTTCTACAGCGGTAAGGATTGTTTTCAGTCCTTCCTTGATATCTTTCCTGTCCAGGAACAGGCAATGGAGATATCTCATCCAGTTGGAAAGAAGGGGAATAGGCTCCATTTCTTTTTTGGCGATATAGCCTGTAGTATCCGGGCAGAGAACATAGGTGAGAAGGATATCAAAAAAACTTCTGTGGTTTCCTATATACAGAACTGCCTGATCAGAGGGAACCTTTTCATGGCCAATAACCGTAATATGAGCGCCTGTGACTTTCAGGATCAGCTGGAAGACGGCCTGAATGATCCGCAGAGAGCTGATATCCTTTTTTTGCTTGTTGGCTTTCCCGAGGATCCACTCCCCTATGAGTATGGGGATAGACAGGATCAGAAATCCAACTACAATAATACAAATGATGATAAAGCGAAACATAAATTTCAGTTCCTTTCTTTTAAGAATCTGCCGGGAAATGACCTTTTGTTCCCGTATCCAGTTTTTCTATACCAATTGGTATAGAAAGGCTAAAAAAATATGAAGATTAGAAATATTATAATGAATCTCTGTGAAATCCGCAAGGAAAAATCGGTATATTTTTGGTAAATTCTTCATAAATTAAGAATAAGGTTGACAAAGTGAAGGCGGCAGGAGAATTGAAGAGATGTGGTGCAGGAATCCTGCTTTTTGCAGTGCTTTGCTGCCTCCTGGGAGGCTGCAGCATTGAAAAGGTCCGGGCCGGAGACGGGGTAAAACCGGAATATACAGTAATGAAAGAGGAAGACTATCCTGAAAAGGTAAAAGAATTGATCAGCGAGAACAGAGAAGAAGAGTTTCAGATGACCTATCAGGACCAGGGGTATCTGTATCTGCTGAAAGGATACGGGGAGCAGGAAACGGGAGGGTACAGTATTCAGATCGAGGATTTGTCTCTGTGGGAAAACGCTATTCATATCAAGACCATACTGATGGGACCGGAGGATGAGGAAGAGCTGACAGACGAGCCTTCTTATCCCTGCCTGGTGGTGAAGATGAAGTACCGGGAAGAACCGGTGATTTTTGAATAGAAAAGAGGTATTTGTGTGGAACTGATAACGAAAAAAATGCATATGCTGGAGAGAAAATGTCAGGCAGTGAGCCAGATCACCTTTGACGAGGATATGAATGTACCAGATGTAAAGCCGGATATGGGACGGATGATCCAGAAAAAAGGAAATATCCAGATCGAAGATATCCAGATAACAGAAGGGAAAGCCTATATTACCGGAGCCCTTCAGGTATTTCTTCTCTATGTCAGCGACAGTGAAGAGAGGAATATCGAAAGTCTTATGGGAAATCTTCCGCTGGGGGAAAACCTGAATCTGGAGGGACTGGAAAACGGTGATAAAGTCCAGCTGAAATGGGAGATTGAAGATCTTTCGGTACACTTTATCAATTCCAGAAAGCTGAATATCAAGGCCCTGGTCACATTTACCGCCTATGCAGAAGAAGTAAGGGATACGGAGCTGCCCATAGGGGTGGAAGACCCGGATATTTCACAGAAAAAAGAAGAGCTTTCCGTTATGGGGACAGCAGTACATAAAAAGGATACTATGCGGGTGAAGGAGGATATCAGTCTGACCTCTAATAAGCCGGACATTTACCAGCTTCTCTGGGATACTGTGGAGACCCGGGGGCTGGATATCCGGACTGAGCAGGATAAAGTAATAGTAAAGGGTGAGCTTTTTGTCTTTGTACTCTATAGAGGAAACGATGACAATAATTCCCTGCAGTGGCTGGAACATTCTCTTCCCTTCTACCAGGAACTGGAGTGTCCTGGCTGCGGCACTGACATGATCCCGAATGTAGAAGTGTCTATGTCACAGAGCGACCTGAAGGTAAAGCAGGACGAGGACGGGGAAGAACGGATGATCGGCGTGGATGTGGTTTTGGAGCTGGAAATGAACATCTATGAGGAAGAAGAAATTTCACTTCTTCTGGATGTATATACTCCTGCCAGAGACTGTCTGGCTATCCGGGAGGAGAGAAGGCTGGAAAGTCTGCTGGTAAAAAATTTTTCCAAATGTAAGGTCAGCGACAGGGTAAAAACAGAGAACAGCCAGGGAAAGATCCTGCAGATCTGCCACAGCGACGGAAATGTGAAGATTGATGACACCAGTATTACAGACAGGGGAATCCTTGTGGAAGGGATCGTTCAGGTACGGATTCTGTATATCATCAGTGATGATGAGATGCCCTTTTATTCCATGGAGACCATGATCCCCTTCTCCCATCTTATTGAGGCGCCGGGGATATCTCAGGACTGCATATATCATCTGCGTACAGATCTGGAGCAGCTTTCCACCACCATGATCGACAGTGATGAAATAGAAGTAAAAATTATCATAAATCTCAACGCTCTGGTATTAAAAGGAATGAAAACAGGGATTATCCGGGGAATAGAGGAGAAGGAGCTGGACCGGGAAAAATTGAGCAGTATGCCGGGAATCGTGGGATATCAGGTCCAGCCTGGAGATTCCCTTTGGGATATTGCAAAAAAATTTTATACCACAATAGAGACGATCGTGCAGCTGAATCATTTGGAAGACCGGGAGATCAGACCGTATGATACTCTGATCCTCATGAAAAAGGTAGAAGGATGAGAGAGAAAGGGCTGGAGCATTAACTGACAGTTTAATGCCCCGGCTTCTTTTTTGGATTCTTTAGACTGGGATGATCCAACTGCCGGGATTTTTCTGTTGAAAAATCCTACCGGTTCAGCTAGAATGGAATGTATTAGAAAGGATACAATATACAGGAGATAATGAGGGAGGAAGAATCATGAGATTAAGAGCGCTGGCCAAAATTAATCTGGGACTGGATGTTTTAGGAAAAAGAGATGATGGATATCATGAACTGCGGATGATCATGCAGACCATCAATATGTATGACCAGCTGGATATAGAGATCAGCCAGGAACCGGGAATACACATTTCCACAAATCTTCCCTTTATTCCAACAAATGAAAATAATCTGGTGTATAAGGCTGCAAAGCTTTTAATGGATGAATTCCATATCCAGCAGGGAATTACGGTGGAGCTGCAGAAATTTATTCCCGTTGCCGCAGGTATGGCCGGAGGAAGCTCCGATGCTGCTGCTGCAATGATCGGGGTCAACCGTCTTTTCGGTCTGGGGCTTTCTGTAAGGGAACTGATGGAGAGAGGCGTAAAGATTGGAGCGGATGTTCCCTACTGCCTTCTGCGGGGGACTGCTCTGGCAGAGGGGATCGGAGAAAGACTTCGTTCTCTCCCGGCATGTCCCGGCTGCTATGTGCTGATCGGCAAGCCGGGTATCAGTGTTTCCACAAAATTTGTCTACGAAAACCTTCATGCGGATAAACTGGAAGAACATCCGAATATTGACGGCCTGATGGAAGCTATTCAATGGCACAATCTGTATAAACTGGCCGACATGATGGGAAATGTCCTGGAGACTGTGACCATACCTAAATATCCTGTGATACAGGAGATAAAAGATCATATGAAAGAACACGGCGCCCTGAATGCCATGATGAGCGGCAGCGGCCCTACTGTGTTCGGCTTGTTTGACGATAAGCATACGGCAGAACAGGCCTGCGAGGCCCTCCGGGCCAGTCATCTGGCAAAGACGGTTTTCTTGACAACAGTGTTTAACAACGGAGGAAGGAGGAAATAGGCATGGAGCTTGAAATGCATATGGATGAATATCTGCCCCTGAGAGATGTGGTGTTTAACACCCTCCGGGCGGCAATCTTAAAAGGTGAACTAAAGCCGGGAGAACGTCTTATGGAAATTGCCCTGGCGGATAAGCTGGGGGTAAGCAGAACCCCCATAAGAGAAGCGATCAGGAAGCTGGAACTGGAAGGGCTGGTGGTCATGGCGCCCAGAAAAGGCGCCAAGGTGGCTTCTATTACGGAAAGGGATTTAAATGACGTGCTGGAAGTGCGAAAAGGCATGGAAGTACTGGCTGTTTCGCTGGCCTGCCAGCGGATCACAAAAGAAGAGCTGGATAAACTGGACGAGATCGAGAGAAAATTTCAGGCCCAGATAGAGGCGGGAAATCTGACAGAGCTGGCGGAGCTGGATGTGGAATTTCATGACACCATCTACAAGGCTACCAATAACCAGAGACTGGTACAGCTTTTGAATAATCTCCGGGAACAGATGTACCGCTACCGGGTAGAATATCTGAAAGATATAGCGGTCCGCCGGACACTGGCAGAGGAGCACCGCTCCATCTGCGAGGCTTTAAGAGCAGGAGATGAGACGCAGGCACTGGACTATATACGGGTCCACATAGATAACCAGCAGAAGGCCATTATCCGGGGGCTGAACTAGGAAAGCGAGTAGAACTGGACCGGCTGACGCCGGCAGGAATAAAAAAAAGAAAAGCACATATAATAAGGGAGCGCATCGTTTCAGGGAGGCGTTCCCTTTCTTTGTGCAAGAAAACAGCTGTAAGGAGAAAAGGGATGGAAGAAAAAATTTCCTGTAAAATAGAAGAGAACGAAAAATACGTAAGAAAACGGCTTGAGAACTGCGATGATTTTATTATCCGTCCTATGATTCTGGGAGAAGAGAAAAAAATCCGGTGTCTGGTAGTCTATATTGAGGTGGCGGTGAGCAACATGATGCTGGAAGACTCGGTCATCGGAAAGCTGGTCAATCATATGTGGGAGATGCCTTCTGATCAGATCCTGGAATTTGTCAGAGATAATGGCATGGGGATTTCCGACGTCCAGCCCCTGGACACTATGAAAGCGGCCTTTGCCTCTATGCTGGCAGGAAATGCAGTATTCTTTCTGGACGGCTATAACAAAGCCATTAAAGTTTCCAGCAAAGGATACCCCAATATAAGTGTTTCGGAATCTACAAGGGAGAAAGTTCTCAGAGGCTCCAAGGAAGGATTTACCGATGCGGTAAAAACCAATTCTGCACTGGTGAGAAAAAGGATCCGGGACACTCGTCTGAAGGTAAAGCAGAAGACTCTGGGAGAGCGGAGCCAGACAGTGATACAGCTTTTGTATATGGAGGATCTGGTACGGCCGGGACTGGTGGAGGAGATAGAGAAGCGGCTGGATTCCTTTGTCATAGACGGAGTTCTGGATTCCGGGGTCCTGGAGCAGATGACCGAGAGCAGCTGGCTCTCTCCCTTTCCCCAGTTCCAGACCACGGAGCGGCCGGATAAATGCGCTGCTGAGATTTTAAATGGCAGGATCCTGGTCCTTACAGACCACTCACCTGTAGGTCTTCTTCTTCCGGCAGTGTTTAATGATTTTTTACAGATCAGCGAGGATTATTATAACCGTTTTGCCATTGTATCCCTTCAGCGCCTGATCCGGTATGCGGCAGTGCTTATGACCATGCTGTTCTCCGGAACTTATCTGGCAGTCACCAATTTTCATACCCAGGTGCTGCCCACGAATCTGATCCTGTCTTTCTCGGAAGCCCGTCAGGGAGTCCCTTTTCCGGGAATGCTGGAGATCATCCTTATGGAGCTGGCCTTTGAGGCGATCCGGGAGGCGGGAGTACGGATGCCGGGGCCTTTAGGCGGCACTATCGGAATCGTAGGAGGACTGATCATAGGACAGGCGGCAGTAACAGCCAATCTGGTAAGCCCTGCTGTTGTGGTAGTTGTGGCGGTATCTGCCCTCAGTTCTCTGATCATTCCCACAGATGAGTTTTCTGCACCCTTCCGTCTTCTGAAGTTTGGCTTCATTATACTAGGAGGCACTATGGGAGTCTTTGGCATGATCCTGGGACTGTATCTTGTCCTCAGTCATCTGGCGGGACTGAAAAGCTTTGGGATCCCTTATCTTTCTCCTTTTGCGGCGCAGAATGATAAGGGGTACAGCGGAGAGAGGGACAGCTTTATCCGTTTTCCTCTGCCTTTTCTCAACCGGAGGCCGCTGTATGCCAGGAGGGAAGAGCAGATAAAGCTCCGGGACCAGAAAGCAGAAAAGGGGGAGCGCCATGTATACAGATAATGCTCAGATTTCCCACCGGCAGCTTTTCCGGCAGATCATTACAGGACTGCTGGGCCCCTGCTTCCTGGTGGTGCCTGTGCTGCCGGGAATGACAGGGCGCCAGGGAGTCCTCTGTCTCCTCACAGGAGCGGCAGTTTATGGATTTTTATGTATTTATTTTATCAGGATCCGAAATTTCTTCCAGAATCCTGAGAAATATATGGGAAAATTTTTAGGGAAGATTTTCATTCTCCTGTATACTTCCTGGCTGTGGTTTATGGGGGTCTGTCTTCTACTGATAACGGCCAGGATCACCGGGCGGTTTCTGATAGAGGGAAGCAATTCCTGGGCGGTGATCCTTCTGGCGGCTTTCGCCGCATATCTGGGCAGTCACCAGGGATTAGAGAGGAGAGGCAGAATGGCGGAAGTTTCTTTTCTCATACTGCTTTTGATACTGGGCGGAATGATGATACTGGCCGCTATTCAAGTCAGGCCGGAATACTTGGAAGAGATGGGGGAACTGACCTTTGCCGGCTGGGCCAGGGGAAGCTGGCAGGTACTGTGTGTTTTTCTTCCCTTTGCCTTTTTGCCGGCGGCTTTGGGGAATGTAAAGAGACCGGGAGACACAGGAAAGGTTATGTGGAGGGCCATAGGACTGATCACCGGGCTTCTGATCCTGACCATTATTCTCCTCCAGGGCAGTTTTGGCCTGGGAGGATATGAACATGAGGAGTATCCTGCCATCCGGCTTATGAGCGGTATACGTCTGCCTGGTGATTTTCTGGAGCGGGTAGATCTTTTCTGGGTGGGAGCCCTGGTATTCGGGATCTTGTTTGGTCTTGGCAGTGTCTTCTTTTACAGTCATGAGCTGCTGGTAAGGATCCACCAGGAGAAAACGGCGCTGGCGGCGGGAGGCGCTGTAGTGCTGGGTGCTCTGGCCTGTGAAAAGGCCGGGACAGAACCGGATTTTTTTATTCGGATCACCATAGAGATCTACGGTCCTTTGTTATTCCTTCTTCTGCTTTTGGCGGGGTTTACAGGAAAGAAGGGAAGGGCGGTCAAGACTGGACTTTTAAGCCTGGTGCTGCTGGGACTGTCAGGCTGCGGAATCTCCCTGGAGGACCGGGTGTTTCCACTGTCTATGGGAGTAGATTATGAGAATGGACATTACCGGATGGTATACGGGATCCCCCAGCTGTCCAAAGTCACAGGGCAGAATAAAGAAGAGACCCAGTCAGGAGAAGAGCAGGCCCTGGTCTATGAGGGACTGACTCCCGGGGACGTCCAGGAACGTTTCAATGAGAACCAGGAAAACTATCTGGATATGGGACATATCAAAACCCTTATCCTGGGAGAAAGTATTATGGAAAACCGGGAGGCTCTGGTGGAATTTCTGGGCTTTCTGGAGGAGAATCCGGCAGTGGCGGGAAATATCTATGTGTTTGCAGCAGAAGATATGGAGGAAATCATGAGCCTAGATGGACAGGAGGCAGATTCTCTGGGAGATTATCTCACAGGAATCCTGGAAAATACCCTGGATAAAAAGGAACAGGAGGCAGTGGTCCTGCAGGATCTGTACGGGGCATGGCACAGAGAAGAGGAATTTCCAAAGCTCCCGGAAGTGACTGTGGTGAATAAGAAACCCAGTATCCGTCAACACTCCTGATAAGATTATCAGGAGGTGCTACATAGATGAGAAAACTAAAAACAGAGAATACAGCAATAAATAAGAAACTTTTGATCTGGGCTTTATTTATAGGGCTGGCAGGAACACTTCTTGTCACTTCCTGGCAGACTGCAGCATTGAGGAGAGAGAAGGAGGAACTCCAAAAGCGTCTGGACCGGGAAATCCAGGAGGGGATCGCGGGAGAAATCTTCCGTCTTCATGTTGTGGCAAACAGTGACAGTAAAGAGGACCAGGAACTTAAGATGGAAGTAAAAAAATCTGTGGTGGACTGTCTGGAGGAAAATCTGGGAGAGGAGGCAGACCTGGAAGAAACCAGAAGGTGGGTTCTTGAAAATCTTCCGAGGATCCAGGCCGCTGCCGCCAGGACCGTAGAAGACCAGGGGGCGGATTATCCTGTTTCAGCCAGTGTGGAGAATACCTATTTTCCGGACAAAACATACGGAGACTGTACCTTTCCCGCAGGAGAGTATGAAGCGCTGAACGTGCGGATCGGCAGGGCAGAAGGGAAAAACTGGTGGTGCGTCCTTTACCCCAGCCTTTGCTTTATAGACGATACCTGGGGAGTGGTGTCCCAGGAAAAGAAAGAAGAATTAAAAGAAGTCCTTACAGAAGAAGAATTTCAGGCAATCCTTGGGAATCCGGAGGAAAAGAAAAAGGTAAGGATTGGATTTAAATGGTTTTAGGCTTGCAATCTTCACCTGTTAAGGGTACAATGAGACACAGCGATATTTAACAGGTAAAGAGGTTATGATATGAATCATTTAAAGGAGGCCCCTATCGGAGTCTTTGACTCAGGGGTAGGCGGACTGACCGTAGCCAGAGAGATCATGAGGAATCTTCCTCAGGAAAAGATCGTATATTTTGGGGATACGGCCAGAGTTCCCTATGGCAGCAAATCCAAAGAAACCATTATCCGTTATTCCAGACAGATCGTCAGATTTTTGAAGACACAGAATGTAAAGGCAATCGTGGTAGCCTGCAATACGGCCAGCGCCCTGGCCCTTGAGACGATCTCCGCAGAGACAGACCTGCCCATGATCGGCGTGGTAGAGCCTGGAGCAAAGGTGGCGGTGGAAACCACCAGAAACAAGAAGATCGGACTGATCGGCACCAGAGCTACTGTAAAGTCCGGTCTGTATCAGCGAGTGATCCAGAAGGAGGACCCGGGAATCCAGGTGATCGGGCAGCCCTGTCCTTTGTTTGTACCTCTTGTAGAGGAAGGCTGGCTGAAGGATGAGATCACTGTGGCGGTAGCCAGACGGTATCTGGAACCTCTTTTTCATCAGGAGATCGACACATTGATCCTGGGCTGTACCCATTATCCACTTCTCCGTTCTCTCCTGAAAGAACTGGTGGGAGATCAGGTAACGCTGGTGAATCCGGCTTATGAGACGGCTCTTGCACTGAAAAGGCTATTGGAAGAGAAGGAGCTTTTAAGAGAAGGAAAAGAAGAAGAAGAGTTTCCTTACCGGTTCTTTGTCAGCGACGAGGAAGAACATTTCCAGAAATTTGCCAATTCGATCCTGCCGTATGATGTAAAGAGCACCAAGCAGATACAGATAGAGGAGTATTGAGAAATGGAAAAAGACGTATTAGTTACGATCAAGGGCCTTCAGACTCTGGAAAATATTGAAAATCCGGAAGAAGTAGAATTAGTGGCAAAAGGTGACTATTACTACAGGAACGGCCATCATTATATCCTTTTTGATGAGATGACGGAAGGGTTTCCTGAGCCTACCAGGAACACCATCAAGATCACGGAAAAAAGTGTGGAGGTAAAGAAAAAAGGCGTTACCAACGTTCAGATGATATTTGAGGAAAACAAAAAGAATCTTACATATTACGCTACGCCTTTTGGCAGCCTTCAGATGGGGATCGCCGCTACTAAGATTGCGGTGAAAGAGGAAGAAACGGGCCTGGATCTGGCTATCGACTATGCGCTGGAAATTAATGCGGAACATGCGGCAGACTGCCAGATACAGATAAATGTAAAGCCCAAAGAGGCAGGAAATTTTTCCCTGGATGTGATGTAACAGCAAAAGCAAAAGAATACAGGAATTTAAGAGAGAACTTTTCGGAGGCAAAAGCCATTCCGGAAAGTTCTTTTTTGCATTATAAGACCAGCAAAAGATTGAGCCTGCAGATCTTTACCGGAAAATGAGTTATTCTACACTTTGTCGGATAATAAAAATATATTTCTACTAATCAGTGAATTGTGCACAGCTTATTACTGAATTATAATTAAAATATGTTAAAAATGAACAAAAAGGAAATAAGGAGGTCTTGTGTATGCTGACAAAGAAACAAAATTTACTGGAAACAATCAGAGGAGGAAATCCGGACAGGTACGTGAACCAGTATGAGGCCATCGCTATGGTATATGGAACACCTTATTCAGCAGGAAATCCTATGCCGGTTATGGGCGGCCCGGCAGTAAAAAATGCCTGGGGCGTAACCATTTCTTTCCCTGAAGGAATGCCGGGACCATTCCCTGTACATGATGAAGAGCACATTGTCTGCAAAGACATTGCAAACTGGAGAGAATATGTAAAAGCGCCTAATGTAATCTTTACACCGGAAGAGTGGGAGCCCTTCGTAAAAGAAGCTGAGAAGATCGACAGAAATGAATATTTTGTAGCACCTTTTGTAGCCCCCGGTATTTTTGAGCAGTGCCATTATCTTCTGGAGATCCAGAACTGCATGATGGCCTTCTATGAAGAGCCGGAAGCCATGCATGAACTGGTGGACTATATTACCGAATGGGAGCTGGCTTATGCGGCTGAAATCTGCAAGTATCTGAAGCCGGACGCAATCTTCCATCATGATGACTGGGGATCCCAGCAGAGCTCTTTCCTGTCTGTAGATATGTTCCGGGAATATTATCTGGAAGCCTACAAGAAAGTATACGGCTATTACAAAGATCATGGAGTACAGCTGGTCGTTCACCATTCAGATTCCTATGCGGCAAATCTGGTGCCTTCCATGATCGAGATGGGAATTGATATCTGGCAGGGCGTTATGAGTACCAACAACATTCCGGAACTGATCAAGGAGTACGGCGGACAGATCACCTTTATGGGAGGCATTGACAGCGGCAAAGTGGATAAACCAGACTGGACAAGAGAAAATATCGCAAAGGTGGTAGAGGCTGCCTGCCAGGCAAACGGAACTAAATATTATATCCCATGTAACACGATGGGCGGTCCGGAATCTATTTATCCGGGAGTATATGAGACTATTTCTGAAGAAATCGCAAAAGTAAGCGACAGGATTTTCAAGTAAGATCTGCGGGGGTTCTGGGTGAGACAAATGCCTATGCTGCAACAGCCTTTGTATTTGCCGCACTGATGGCGGCAGGGTACTATGCTCATTTCCGTATGACCAAAGGATACGAGGAGACAGGGACAGAAGAGATGGAACGGCTGGCAAAAGAGGCCGCTGCCAAGAAGAAAGGCAGAGAAAGCCAGAAGATCAGTACTTTCGGTGCAGTCAAATGTAATCCGCATCTGATTTTTCTGTTCTTGTCCAATATTTCAAAGTATATAGTATTGTTCATGGTAAACGGCCTGGCGATCTATTACTTTACATATGTTTCCAAGAACCCGGAGCTTCTCACAGGCTTTCTGTTTGCAGCGAATATTTTAAGTATTGTGGCTTCCTACTGTGCAAAGTTTATCGTTGCAAAGATCAATGCCAAGAGAACAGAGGTTTTATTTTATCTCATTATGGCGGCGGCAGGATTTTTTATGTACAGCCAGACTATGGTGGTCATTGTTCTGATGTGTATCCTGATGTTCGCCATGAACCTGACAAATGCCTGCGACCCTGAACTATATGCCAACTGTGCGGCTTACAGCGGAAAAAACTGGGATATGATGTGACCGGTACGGTCATGGGCCTCTTGGCAGTTCCCGTAAAAGTTGGTATTATTATGAGAGGTATTTTGATTTCTGCATGCCTTGCGCTGGCAAACTTTAATGCAGACATCGATCCGTCAGCGGCCACCGAAGAGCTGGAGAGAGGTATCAGTATGGGATTTATGATACTTCCTGCGGCAGTGATCCTGGTGGGAGCGCTTCTGCTGGCTTTTGGGTATCGATTGAAACAGGAGGATTAAGGGAAGTTGACAGGTTTTCTTTTAAATATGCAGATCCTTCATGAGAGAATGAAGAAGATGGGCATAGATAACCAGCTGTATCTGAGAGATGACAGTCTGTGTCTGAAAGGAGTCCGGCTCTACGAGCCGGGACAGGCAACAAAAAGAGAATTTGTATATCTGGTATTCAACGAGGCGTTTCTTATTCCAGAAGGTGCCAAAGGAGCTTTTATATTTCCGGACACTTTGGGGAAGGAGCGCCTTCCCTTTGGGTGTTCCGGAATTATGATTCCGGGAAAGATAAACCTTTGGGAACTGCTGGACCAGATACAGCAGATTTTTCAGTATTATCTGGACCTGGAGAGGAAGATCGCATCTGTCCTTTGTTGCGGCGGGACTATCCGGGACATTGTGGCGGCGGCCAGGGAACATTTTGGAAGTCTGGTTTTCTATCATGACGAATACTATCAGATATACACAGAGGAAGGCCTGGCAGAAAAACTGCCGGATGTCCGGTATGATGAAAGGAAGGGGAATTATGTCCAGGATGCGGCGGTGATCAACCAGTTTCGGACCAGTGATTCCTACCGGGCAACCATGAACACCAGGGGAGGACACTTTTGGGAGAGCGACTATGACGACAGCCAGGCAGTATACGCCAATGTCTGGGTAGACGGGCATTATAAAGGACGGGTGGTCCTTACCGAGAGCAGCGCACCTTTTACCAGAGGACAGGTTTATGAAATCGGATATTTTGCAGAGGCAGCAGGGATCGTTGTGAAAATAGGAGAGAGCATGCCGTCACAGAACCCGGGAGGCCTGGAGAAGCTGATACGGGAAGCTGTGGGCGGAGGCATGCCGGAAGAAATGGCGGTAAAGTCAGAACTGTATGCGCTGAACTGGAAGCCGGAGGATACATACCTCTTTGGTGTTCTGTCTTTGATTGGAAGCGATCTGTCCCGCCTGTCCATTTACAGTATCTGCGCAGATTTAGAAGAGCGGATCAAGGGAAGCTATACCTGCTACGATAAAGGATATATCTATATCATCATAAATCTGACAAAGGGGAAGATATCTGCAGAAGAGCTGCGTATGAAAATGGCTTATCTGATAAGGGACGGCCTGATGCATATGGGAGTTTCCAATGTATTCCAGGATTTCTACAGTTTTCCTGTGTATATGAAGCAGGCCATTGTAACCCTTCAGTACAGCGAAAAGAAAGGTTCTTCTATATGGTACAGCGAATTTCGGACCTACGCTCTGGAATATTGGCTGTCAGAAGGAGTGGGGAACTTAAGCAAGAAGGCGCTCATGCCTCCGGAACTGGAAATTCTGAAAAACTATGACCAGGAGAATAATGCCAGACTGCTGGAAACATTAAAAGTATATCTGGAATCTGAAAGAAACAGTACCCTTACGGCCCAGATTCTGAAAATACACAGAAGTACGCTTCCCTACCGGCTGAACCACATTTTCCGTCTCACCGGCCTGAACCTGGATGACTACCATACACGGTTATATCTTATGATGGGGTTTTATGCCATGGAGCATATTTAAAGAGCACTTTTCGATATATCATATCAGAAAGATATCCCTGTAAAGATCAGAAAACTCTGATCTTTACAGGGATATCTGCATTGTATCGGAAATGACCTTCCCTAAAATTATTCTTTGTTTGCCAGCCCTGCGGCTTTGGATTTAAGTCTTTGGAAAAATCCTGGTTTTTTAGCCGGCGGTGTAAGGGAACCTCTCAGCCCTCTTACGCTCATGATATAGATGCCGCTCACTTCAGCTTTAATCTCTTTTTTCACAGGGATCAGATCGTATACAGATTCATCTGCCACCAGGGACATGATCCTGGGACCGATCTTTGCCTTTACAATAGGCAGTTTGGAACGGCGCATAAGCTTAGGTGTCTGGTCGATGACCATCTGGGGAAGCCCTGACTGCTTAATAGGGAGCCGTTTCTTATCAATTACCAGCATGGTGATGGTCTGCTTAGCCGCTTCCATCTGCTCCTGCTGCTCATCTCTTTTTTTCTGGGCCTTTTTACCGAAGAAGTAGAGGACAACAAGGCCGATGATCAAAATAGCCATGATTATAAAAAATACTATCCAGCCATTCATTTGTATAAAACCTCCTAGAATCTCTATGTCATACTTAAATCATTCTAGCATTGTTTCATGGAAAAGGCAACTAAAAATAGAGGAAAGACTTTCATTTTAGGGCCATCTGTGGTATAACACCAGTTATAAGACTATTTTTCATGAGAGGAACAAAAATATGAAGAAAAAAATTATTACCCTTTTCTTGTCTGTGTGTGTTCTTGGCCTTGCAGCCGGATGCTCCGATAAGGAAGAGAATCAGGATAGGGAAAATACAGCTCAGGAGACAGAGGAAGAATCTATTGTGAACGAGGACGGCCTGGTAGTAGCTGTGGACGTTGACAATCTGGAAGACTACGTGACACTGGGAGAGTACCAGAACCTGACTGTGGAAGAGGAACCGAAGGCCGAAGTGACAGAGGAGGATGTGGATTCCTACATAGAGAGACAGCTTATTAACAATTACGATCCGGTGGAGGTTACCGAAGATAGGGCAGTCCAGGAAAATGATACTGTAAATATCGACTATGCGGGATATCTGGACGGGGAAGCCTTTGACGGAGGCACAGCCCAGGATCAGGATCTGCTTATTGGCTCCGGCAGCTTTATTGACGGATTTGAGGATGGGCTGATCGGCCATAAGAAAGGTGAGACAGTAAGTTTGGACCTGACTTTCCCGGAGGATTACAGCCCGAATCCGGACTTGGCGGGCCAGGCGGTGGTCTTTGAAGTGACCATTAATTCCATATCAGAACCCGCTGCCCTTACTGACGAATGGGCAGCGGCCAATACAGATTATGCTACGGCTGAGGAGTTCCGCAATGCCCAGAAGGAGCTTTTGATCCAGCAGGCGGACAGCGACTACGAAAGCCAGGTAAAATCTGACCTTTTCCAGCAGGTAATGGATAATTCCGAGGTTAAAGACTATCCGGAAGAGGAGCTGGAAGAGCTGAAAGCAGATATTGAATCTCAGATGGATCAGATGTATCAGGCCTATTATGGGATGAGCCTGGATGACGCTCTGGAAGCCCAGGGTATTTCCAAAGAAGAGGCTGAGCAGAGCTATGACGAGACTGCGAAAAGCTATATGTCTCAGTACCTGCTGACCCAGGCCATTCTGGATGCAGAAGGAATTACTCTTACAGAGGCAGACTATGAGAAAGCCCTGGATGAATTTGCCGTACTCAGCGGATTTTCAGACGGTGACGAAATTGAAGGAAATTATTCGGACAAGAATGTGCTGAAGCGAAATGTGCTGTGGAATGTGGCCTGTGATGAAATCATGTCAACGGCTACCGTCACAGAAACCGCCGAGACAGATGATGCCACTCAGACAGAATAGGCCGCTCAGTAAACTACACAGAGAACAGGAAAGGCAGGAAAATCAGAGATTGCCATGAGAAATAATAAGGGGTGAAACAAATGGCAAATAAGAAAAAAAGAAAGAAAAAAAATCAGAGAAGAAAAATCCTCATCGGTGTTACCGCCGGGGTGATGGTAGTTGCGGCAGGAGCTGTAGCAGGATTCCTGCTTTATAGAAATGTTTTTTCAAACTCCAGAGAAAATGTGCTGGAGGAATACCTGGCCTGTATAGAAAAGGGAGACTATGAGGGGATGTATGCTTACCTGGACAGCAGCTCAAAGGAGATGATTTCCCAGGAGGATTTTATTACCAGGAATCAGAATATTTATGAAGGCATTGAGGCAAAAGATATCCAGGCCGATATTCCAGAGGACCAGGACAGAGGGCAGCCTTTGTCCTACAGTGTGACCATGAATACCATTGCAGGAGAGATTTCCTATGATAACAACACGGCCTTTGAGCGAGAGGACGGAGACTGGAAGATTGTATGGACAGATGCCATGATCTTTCCTTCCCTGGGAGAAAATGACAGGGTAAGCGTCACCACTCTGGAAGCAGAGAGAGGGAGCATTTATGACCGGAATCAGCACCTGCTGGCAGGTCAGGGAACCGTACAGTCTGTAGGTCTGGTACCGGGGAAAATGGACGTACAGCCCCAGGAGGAAATCCAGGCTATTGCCCAGATACTGGGAACTACAGAAGATAATATTAACTCCAGCCTGGATGCATCCTGGGTCCAGACAGATAGTTTTGTGCCTTTAAAAGAAATGACCCAGGAGCAGCTGGACCAGCCTTATACAGATGCAGATGGCAATGAGACTGGACAGACGGTTCAGGAGGCTCTGCTGTCCTACCCGGGAGTAATGATCTCTGAAACAGAGAGCCGGGTGTACCCTTATGGAGAGAGCACATCTCATCTTCTGGGCTACGTCCAGCAAATCAGTGCAGAAGAACTGGAGGAAATGGAAGACCAGGGATATGACGCTCAGAGCATTATCGGAAAGAGCGGTCTGGAAAGCCTTTATGAGGAACGGCTCAGAGCCAGAGACGGGTACAAAATCTCTATTTTAGATTCAGAGGGAAATGAGAAAGAGGCTCTGGCTATGGAGCCGGCCCAGGATGGAGAGGATATTACTCTGACTATAGATATCAACTGGCAGACAAAAGTTTATGAGGCTTACCAGGAGGACGAAAGCTGTTCTGTAGTTATGAATCCTAAGACAGGAGAGACTTTGGCTCTTGTGTCTACGCCTTCCTATGACAGCATGGACTTTGTCCTGGGAATATCCCAGGAACAGTGGGATTCTCTGAATAATGATGCGGCACAGCCTCTCTATAACCGATTCCGTCAGACCTGGGTGCCCGGCTCCTCCTTTAAACCGGTTATTGCGGCCATTGGACTGAGCACAGGAACTTTGAACGCAGAGGAAGATCTGGGAGGCAGCGGACTGTCCTGGCAGAAAGACAGCAGCTGGGGTGACTATTATGTAACTACCCTTCATGAATACAACGGGGCAGCCAATCTGAGGAATGCTCTGGTGTATTCGGATAACATATACTTTGCAAAAGCGGCTCTTCAGATTGGAGCGGATACCCTTACCCAGCAGTTAGAAAAACTGGGATTTAATCAGGACATTCCTTTTGACATTGTCATGACTTCTTCTCAGTATTCTAATACAGAGGGAATTGATACGGAAATCCAGCTGGCAGATTCCGGTTACGGCCAGGGACAGATTCTGGTGAATCCTCTTCATCTGGCCTGCATCTATTCCGCATTCTTTAATGAAGGAGATATGATCGCTCCTTATCTGGAATATGAAGAAGGAAAGACGGCTTCTTACTGGATTGAGGATGCCTTTACTCCAGAGGCAGCCCAGACAGTATATGAGGATATGCAGGAAGTAGTCAGCGACGCAGGAGGTACCGGACACGCGGCTGCTTCTGTTACAGGAGCAGCTCTTGCAGGCAAGACCGGCACTGCAGAGATCAAAGAATCCCAGGATGACACAGAAGGCACAGAGCTGGGCTGGTTTGCAGTGTATAATACGGGAGAATCAGATGAGAACACAGTATTGATGCTGAATATGGTAGAAGATGTAAAAGGCAGAGGTGGAAGCGGATATGTTGTGGACAAAGATGTACAAATCTGGAACCAGATGGCAGTTTTTGAGTAAAAGATGGCTGGCCCTGTTTTTCGGGATGCTGTTCCTTGGAGGGACGATTCTCTCTGGCTGCAGCAGCCAGGGAGGAATGGTCCAGGCTGAGGCTCTGGAGGATGAGACAGCCCAGGCGGAAGAGACAGAGAATAACAGTAACATCCAGGGGAACCAGGACGGGGGCAGCACAGGAGAACTTTCGGTGACTTATCTGGATGTAGGCCAGGGAAATGCCATGGTGGTCCAGTCGGAAGGCCAGACGATGTTTATAGACGGAGGCCCCAGAGAAAGTTCTTCCTTTGTAGTCAGCTATTTGAAACAGCAGGGGATTGAAAAGCTGGATTACATGGTGATCTCTCATTTTGATGAAGACCATCTGGCCGGCGCTATCGGTGTTCTTCACAATTTTCCTGTAGGAACCCTGATCACGGCAGATTATGAAACAGATTCCTCTATTTATGATTCTTACAGAGAAGTGGTGGAGGAGAAGGGCTATGAGGCTGTCCATCCTATGGTGGGACAGGAGTTTTCTCTGGGAAGCGCCAGTTTCCGGATCATTTCGCCAGTGAGCTATGGACATGAAGATGAAAACCAGGATTCCGTGGGAATTATTCTGGAAAACGGCGGGGATCGGTTTTTCATAGGCGGAGACATTGGCCTGGAAGGTGAGCAGGAGATTTTAGAGGCAGGCATAGATATTCAGGCAGACGTTATGCTGATGAACCATCATGGCTCTCATGTAAGCCGGGAATTTTTTCAGACGGTGAATCCTTCCTGGGCAGTGATCAGCTGCGGAGAGGGAAACAGCTACGGCCATCCCCGGCAGGATACCGTGGAACTGCTCCAGGAGTTTCAGGTACCTCTGTTCCGCACAGACAGACAGGGGACCATTACCGCTGTAAGCAGAGGCCAGGGCATTACCTTTGATCAGGAGCCCTGCAACGACTATACGCCGGGAGACAGCTCCCGGGGAGCAGATGAGGAGACTCAGGAGGAAACAAGAGGAAGCCTCAGTAATTCTACGAGAGAGGCATGTGATTATATTCTAAATATCCATACAAAGAAGATTCATCTGCCGGACTGCGGCTCCGTAAATTCCATGGATGAGGACAATATAGCATACTATAAAGGAGATAAGGAAACACTCATTGATCAGGGATATACACTCTGCGGAAATTGTATGAGATAAATAAGAACAGAATCAGAAAAACAGAATCAGAAAAGCAGATAAGATTGTTTGCAGGTATTGCACAGTTTTATCTGCTTTTTATTCATGACAATAGACAGTTCGCAGAGCGTGCTGTTTATTTTTTATAGGGGTCTCCAGACTGCCCTATCGAATATAAAACCGTATATTGTATTGGAGTGTGGCGGCAGGATTTTAGGCGGTCTGTTCCCATATACAAAAAATAGTTGCCTACGCTACTAAAATATGCTATAGTGTAAAACATTGAAATTTTTATCTGCGAAAGGAGGGTAAAACAGTATGTATGACCATTTTTCAGATTTAGGACGATATGTTTCTATTTTAGACAGGCTTATGAAAATGTATTATGACCGGGGGCTGTCGGATTATGAGATCGGCTGGGGACAGCAGTTTTATGTGGAGTATATCTACGATCACCCAGGAGCCACTCCTCAGGAAATGGCCCAGTGTATCCGTGTGGATAAAGGAACGCTGACCAAGACCATAAAGAAACTGACAGAAGTAGGATATATCCGTGTGGCGGGAGACGAAAGAGACCGGCGGATGAAACATCTGTATCTGACAGAGAAGGCTCTCCCGGCGGCAGAACAGATCAAAAAAATACACGGCGCTTTTTTCGAGGATCTCCAGGCGGGGATTTCCGGAGAGGATCTGAATGTAACAGAAAACACCCTGCACCGAATAGCAGACAACATTAACAAGAAAGTATGGCACAGAATGGAGGAACATCATGGAAAATAAAGAAAGTGTGGAAATATCCGGCGGGAAGAGGACAATGATATTTATCTGTCTGGTAGTTTCAGGAATCGCCTCTTCTACCTTATCAACAGCTATGACTACAGCACTGCCGAATCTGGTAGAATATTTCGGGGTCAATACCTCCCTGGGACAGTGGGTTACCAGCGGATATTCTCTGGCTATGGGAATGATCATGCCTCTCACGGCTTTTCTCATCACCAGGTTTCCCACGAAAAGATTGTATTTATCCGGTATCGGGATTTTTATCCTGGGACTGCTTCTCAGCATCTTCTCCGGTAATTTCGGGTTCATGATGGTGGGAAGGGTTCTTCAGGCCTGCGGAAACGGTATTCTTATGGCGGCAGCCCAGGTGGTGATCCTTACGGTTTATCCCATTGAGAAAAAGGGTACCATGATGGGAACTTACGGCCTGGCTACAACAGCGGCGCCTATCATTGCCCCAACTGTTGCGGGACTGCTGATCGATGCTTTTGGGTGGAAATCTATTTTTTATGTGGTCCTGGTGATCATGGCAGTATCCTTTGTATTATCGGCAGCAGTGTTTGAAAATGTACTGGAACTCCAGGATAAGAAGTTCGATGTTCTTTCCTTTGTGGAAAGTATCTTTGCATTCGGGGGCATAACCCTGGGTCTTGGAAATATTACCACTTACGGTCTAATCAGTGTTCAGGCAGGGGTGCCTCTGTTGATCGGAATTCTGGTCTGCTTCTTCTTTGTTACCCGTCAATGCGGCCTGGAAACTCCTTTCCTGGACGTCAAGATCCTCAGCAATAAAAACTATGCGGTAAGCGTCATCGCCAGTATGGTCCTCTATCTGGTCATGATGGGCTCTTCGGTTATGATGCCCCTGTATGTCCAGACCGTTATGGGATATTCCGCAGTGGTGTCCGGTCTGGTTACCCTGCCGGGATCTGCGGCTACAGCTATTGTCAGCCCCTTTGCAGGTAAGATTTACGACAAGATGGGGATCAAAAAGATTTTTGTCCTTGGTTCTGCGGTGCTGCTGATCAGCAATCTGGGCATGTTCTTCCTGAGCCTGGAGACCCCTCTCTGGATCGCAGCAGTTTTGAATGTTATAAGGAATATCTCCATAGGCTGTCTGATGATGCCTCTGCTGACCTGGGGAACCAGCAACGTGGACTTCCGTAAAGTGGCAGACGCTTCCTCACTGCTGACTTCTTTCCGTACCATTGCAGGTTCTGTGGGTTCTGCTCTGTTTGTGGGAATCATGACGGCAGTGAGCGCGGCTTCTGAAGCAGCTTATGGAGACAGGGCTTTAATCCACGGTATGAATATATCTTTCCTGTGCATGGCAGCCGGGGCTTTCGTTCTTTTACTGATCGCGGTATTTGCAGTGAGAAAAACAAAAACAGGTAATGATTACTGCAGTAGGTAAAGGCCAGGGAATCGTCTTGTGCCTCTCTTCCCGACGTAGTAAAATGAAACTACGTCAGGGAGGGATAAACTATGGGAATTCTTTACGTATCAGATCTGGATGGCACATTGCTGAATACCAGTGCCAGCCTCAGCCCATACACCATAAAGACCATCAATGGTTTAGTAGAGAAAGGGATGCTGTTTACCTATGCTACGGCACGGTCTTTAAGTTCTGCATCGGTGGCCGCAAAAGGCCTGAATCCTAAAATTCCTGTAATTGTGTATAACGGGGCATATATTATGGAACCGGCAACCGGGAATATTCTTGCGTCAGAAAGTTTTACAAAAGAAGAACGTTCCTATGTGGAAAGAAAATTGTCTGGATATGGAGTGAGTCCGGTTGTGTATTCGTTTAATAAAGGCAGAGAGTGTGTATCTTGGAATCTCTTGCAGATAAACGAAGGAAAAAAGAGATATTTTGGCAACAGACAAGGAGATAAAAGACTTCGCCCTGTTGAGAATGAAAAAAAGCTTTATGAAGGTGAGGCCTTTTATTATACCTGTATTGGGGAAGAAGAAGAGCTAAAGCCCCTTTATGATATCTTTGCCGGGGATGAAAGATATACCTGTACATTTCAACAAGAATTGTATCGTCCCGAATATTGGCTGGAGATTATGCCTAGAAAGGCAACAAAGTATAATGGGATTTTAAAACTGAAAGAATTGTGGCATTGCGATAAGGTAATATCATTTGGAGACTCTGTCAACGATATTCCTATGTTCCAGATTTCTGATCAATGTTATGCGGTAGAAAATGCAGTTGATAGTCTTAAAAAGCTGGCAACGGGAATTATCGGAAATAATGACTCAGACAGTGTTGCAAAATGGCTGGAGGAAAACTTCAGAGAATAGGTAAGGAAGACGTTTTTTATGGAATGGAAACCATTGCCGGTGGGAATTGATGATTTTGAAAAAATAGTAACAGGGGATTACTTTTATGTAGATAAAACACTTTTTATCAAGGAACTATTGGACATGAAAGGAGAAGTAAATCTTTTCACACGTCCCCGCCGTTTTGGAAAAACTTTGAATATGAGTATGCTGAGATATTTTTTTGAGGAAAATCCAGAAAATGTTTCACGGATATTCCAGGGCTTGAATATTATGGATGCCGGAGAAAAATATCTGGATCATATGGGTAAATATCCGGTTATTATGCTCTCCCTAAAGTCTATGAAGCAGCCTTCCTATGAACTGGCTTTTGAAATGCTGAAAAAAGCCTTAAAAGGGGAATTTCAGCGCCATTGGCAGTTGGTCTCAGACAGCGGCAGACTTACCGATGCAGATCAGAAGAGGTATCTGAGGCTGCGGGATCTGGAGGGAACAGAAGCAGACTACGCAGATGCGTTAAAATTCCTTTCAGAATGCCTTTACAGATGTACGGGGAGAAAGACCGTCATTTTAATTGATGAATATGATGTGCCATTAAAAAATGCCTATTTCAGCGGTTTTTATGACAGGATGACCGATACCATACGTTCCCTCTTTGAATCTGCCCTGAAGACAAATGAAAGCCTGGAGTTTGCTGTGGTCACCGGCTGTCTGCGGATCAGCAGGGAATCTATATTTACAGGACTCAATAACCTGAAAATCATGTCTGTCACCTCCCAGGCCTGCGGGGAATACTTTGGCTTTACTCCGGAAGAAGTAAGGGGAATACTGGATTTTTACGGGTTAACAGAAAATTATGAGACAGTCCGCCAGTGGTATGACGGATATCAGTTTGGCAATGCAGAAGTTTATAACCCCTGGAGCGTGATCAATTATGTAGATTCCTGCCGGCTAAATAAAAACAGTCTGCCAAAGCCCTACTGGTCCAATACCAGGTCCAATAATATTGTCCGTACATTTGTGGAAAAAGCGGATTTTTCTGTAAAACAGGAAATAGAGGATCTGATAGAAGGAAAGACGATCATAAAACCCATCCATGAGGATATTACTTATGAGGATATGGATTCTACCCAGGATAATTTATGGAACTTCCTGTTCTTTACCGGTTATCTGAAAAAGATCCGGGAACACCAGGAGGAAGAAACTATTTATATGGAAATGGCTATTCCAAACCGGGAAGTCCGGTATATCTATAAAAACACGGTGCTCCGCTGGTTTGAAAAGAAAGTAGAGCAGAAGGAATTGTCTCCTCTTTATGAGAGTATCCTCTGCGGAGATACGGAAAAGATGGGAAAAATCCTCTCAGAAAATCTTATGGAGACCATCAGCTTTTACGACTATCAGGAAAGTTATTACCATGGGTTCCTGGCAGGAATGCTGAAGAATATCGGAAATTATATTGTATTGTCTAACAGGGAGTCGGGAAACGGCAGACCGGATATTTTGTTGAAATATCCCAGTGTGAGAGGAAAGGCTGTGATCCTGGAGATTAAAGTTTCAAAAACCTATCAGGGACTTGAAGCAAAATGTCAGGAGGCCCTGAGACAGATTGAAGAACAGAAATATGAGCAGGCTCTCCAACAGGAGGGATACAGCCAGATATTAAAGTACGGAGTGCCTTTTACCGGAAGGAATGTATGGTTAAGAAATAAGGCAGAAAAACGCTGGGTGCAGATCACACCCAGCGAAAATTTTCCTTTCCTGCCCCCAGTTCAAAATGATACTTGACGATCCCCAGATCTGTTTTGCTGTAGAATCCCAGACCGGCTTTGGCTGAAACCTGATTTCCTTTACAGGTAAATGTGAATTTCTGCTGATTCATGGCGGTAGGAGCCAGAAGAGCAGCGTCAATGCCTCTCAGGAACCAGTCCTGGGGCGCTGCCTCTGCATTCATTACTTTTTCTCTGGGCTTTAAATTGTGAGAGACGCCCTGGGTCTGACCGTATCCTATGGCGATCACCAGACAGAGCTTTTCTTCCGGATCGATCTGAAGAGCAGACTTGACTTTACTGTAGGTCAGTCCTACCCAGCAGGTGTTCAGCCCCAGGGTCTGGGCGTAGAGAACCACCTTTTCCCCATAATATCCGCACTTTTCTTCCAGATCATTTCCTTTTCTGCCAATAATAGCAATGTAGTTTCTGACGCCGGAAAATTTTCCGTAATGGGCCATAAACCCCTCAAAAGCATGGGGTTCATCCAGGACAAGCTGCATATGAAGGCCGCTTTCTTTATTGCATTCTTTGATAAAGGACCGGAGCTTTTCCACAGTCCCGGCTTCTATTGATTTTTCGTCATAAGAACGAACGGAATGCCGTTCTTTCATTGCCTGTAATAAATCCATTTTTCATGTCTCCTTTTTATGTTTTTATTCCTGCGAGCAAATAGCCAGGCGGACATGTCTGCATGTCCATTTGATTCTTTGCACACTGAGCCTGTTAAAGGTCTGGGAAGTCGTCGCCCTTTCTGTCAGGAGCCTTTTCCATACATTTTTTGATATCTGTGAAAAGGGCGATCAGATTATTGATCTCACTGGCCTCCGGATCCAGATAATAATAGATGCAGGTGCTTTCTTTCCTGCTTTTTACGATCCCGGCGTCTTTCAGTATCTGCATATGATGGGATACTGCAGGACGGGAAAGATTGGTCTTTTCGGCAAATTCAATGACCCGGCTTCCACTGCACTCTCCCTGGAGCATGATACAGAGGAGATGCTGTCTGGTTTCATCTCCGATGGCAGTGAGGATCTTCTGACAGGCCCGGAGTTCTTTTTCAAGTCTCTGGATATCTTCCCGTGTGTTTTTCAATGTAATGCTCCTTTCTGTTTAAACAGTTGAACATATTGTAGCATGTTTTTTGCAGATTTGTGCATCTGTAAAGAAAATCGAGACAGAAGGCAGGATCAGAGGAGAAAAATTTTGGAGATTCTGATAGATTTAGAATATGTACAGCGAAGTATTAAATAGAAGGAAGCTTCCGAAAGAGGGGTGAGGCGGCATGAGAAAAGTAGATCAGGATAATTTTCTCCAGGAATTATCCAGAAAAAATGAGAAAGCTCTGGAGTATGTGGTAGACGTGTACGGCGGATTGATAAAGACCATTGTGAAACGGCATTTGCGGGGGCTGACAGATTATCAGGAAGAATGTATCAATGATGTGTTTCTGGCAGTCTGGCAGCACAGCCGTTCCTATGATCCGGAAAAAGGCAGTTTTGAGAAGTGGCTGGGAGGAGTGACCAGATATAAGGCTCTTACCTATAAGCGGAAATATCTGAAACGTCAGCAGGCAGCAGGACTGGAGGAAATCCAGGAGCCGGGAGAGGAGAGCCGGGAGCTTTCCCAACTTGTGGAAGAGCTTTCCGATGAAACCGAGGCTTTCCTGTCCTGCCTGAAAGAAGA
>UQSX01000005.1 GCA_900543715.1 uncultured Blautia sp.
AGAACCGCCATGGGTTCTGTTTCTCCCAGCATGGTCTCGGCAACCAGCAGATCTGCGCCGGCCTGCATCTGAGCGGCAATCTGCTCCTTATAAGCCTCCAAAAGCTCCTCATATGGGACTCCCTGCCTGCCTGTAGTGGTCAGATCTCCTGCCACCAGACAACCGGTTCCCACCGCTTTTTTTGATATCTCAATGAGCTTTTTATTTAATTCTTCTACCTTATCCTGGAGTCCGTGATTTGTCAGACTGATCCGGTTTGCGGAAAAAGTAGCGGCATAGACGATCTGAGAACCTGCGTCTTTATACGATCTCTGAAGTTCTGTGAGAGGTTCCGGGTTTTCACACACCCATTGCTCTGTACAGACGCCTCTGGGCATTCCTGCCCGCATAAGATTGGAACCTGTTGCCCCGTCAAGTATTACTGTGCCTTTTTTTATTAATTCCTGAAATTCATGTTTTGTCATTCCTGTTCCTCTCTTTCCTTCTGTTTTTTTCTCTTTTCTCTCAGTTCCCGAAAAAATCCGGAAAGCATTACGCTGCACTCTTCTTCAAGAACTCCTCTTGTCACCTGTACCTTATGATTAAACCCTTCCATCTCCAGCAGGTTCAGTACCGACCCTGCACAGCCGGCTTTGGGATTCATGGCCGCAATGACCACCCTGTCTAGCCTGGCCTGGACAATAGCTCCTGCACACATCTGGCAAGGCTCAAGGGTCACGTACAGAGTACAGCCCTCCAGTCTCCAGTCCCCCATTTTTCTGCTGGCCTTACGGATAGCATTCAATTCTGCATGGGACAGGGTATTTTTATCTGTATTTCTTCGATTATAGCCTCTGGCAATGATCTTATCCTGGCAGACGATCACGCAGCCTATGGGAACCTCGCCCAGGGCATAAGCCTTCATCGCCTGCTTCTTCGCTTCTTTCATATATTTCTCATCTTCTGTCAATCTCAACGCCGCTGTCTCTCCTTCTGCCACTTTCACTGCTTATAAAAAGCCCGGAAAAATCTTATTATAATTATTGTAAAGGATTCCCTATGGCAAATCAAGGCTGGCTTCCCTATTTTCTGCCGATATTCCGTACATACCCTCAGTATACAAGGGCTCAAACGGCCCCTTGTACACTGGGGGTACCGCCGGATAAAAAGAAAGCCCCCAAGGGATTGTTCCCTTGAGGGCAGAATATTCTGGCGGAGATGGTGGGAGTCGAACCCACGCGCCCTTGCGGACCTATCGCATTTCGAGTGCGACCTCTTACGACCACTTGAGTACATCTCCACTTAGAGACAAGTCCTATTATATCCCGGCGCTGTCTCAAGGTCAAGAAAACTTTTTTAAAACTGCGGAGTATCGATCAGACGGTACCAGTATCCGGATCTTTTCCCCTGTCTTGGCCGCTTTCCCGTATCTTTGAAATATGGAAATCCGAACATATTAGCCATAAGGCTTTCCTGTCTTTCATAAACCCCGGGGACTCCCAGTATGTATCTTCCGTCTTCCCTTCGTTTACCCAAAAGGAGATGTCCATAGGTCTTCATTCCATATCTGAGGAAGTTGTTATTCATCAGTCCCCGGTCCCTTCTTCCAAGAAACCGTAAATCCGCTGGGGTGATCTTTCTGCACTGTAAAATCTCCTGATCCATAAAAGGCATAAATTCATTCTGGAGAGGAGCGGCGGACTGTCCTTCCAGCTCCGGTCCATCTGCAATCCTTATATCCTGCCGGCGGTTTCTTTCGTCCGGCAAAACTTCCTCTCCTGGTGTAGGCTCCTTTTCAGGCATTGTTCCCATTCCAGCTTCAGGCTCCTCCTCAGGCCAGATTCCACTCTCAGATGCAGACGCTTCCTCAGGTACTGCTTCCATCCCAGGCTCAAACTCTTCCCCAGATGTTTCTCCTGTTCCAGTTTCAGATCCCTTTTCAGGCACTATTTCTATTTCTGGTGCAGGTTCCTTCTCTGGCAGGCTTCCTGTCACAGGTCCTGGTCCATCTCCAGGTATCTCTCTGTCTTCCAGCTCAGAGGATTCTTCTTCTGATACCGGCAAAAGCATTTCTTCATTAGGCTGAGGGATCTCTATCAGGTCCGGTCTTACCGCCTGTTCGTCCCAGCCGCTGGCGTAAATTTCTCCCTTTTCTCCCAGGATCAGCAATCCGCCCAGATCGCTAAGGCTGTAACCGCTGTCTCCCATATCGCTTTCCCTGGTTTCCAGTTCAAACTCCGCCTGGTTTCTCCCCAGAATTCCTTCTCCCAGTAAAACACCCCGGACCCGGGTTTCCTCTCTTACATAGCCGTACACCCGGGCCTTTGACCCGTCTCCTTCCCTGGCACCCTCCAGCTTAAAGTTCATCCTGCAGTTTCCGTTTCTGGCTTCCACCTTGATAAATCCTTTTCCTTCTCCTTTTTTTCCCTGCGAATACTCATATACATATGCGATAAATCTTCGATAGCCTGGCATAATTCCTTCCTTGTAGAATCTTATCCCTAAAGTATATGAACTCCCTTGTTCTTTAGAACCTGGATCTTACATTTTCTGCGTCTCTTTGTCAAGACTGATGACTCTTGTAGCCGTCCGCTCCCGGAACCTTACGTCATGCTCCACAGCCAGCAGAGTAGGGCGGTATCTCAAAAGCAGGTCCTCGATCTGGACTCTGGAAAACACATCTATATAATTCAGTGGTTCATCCCATATATACAAATGAGCCGGGGTCAGAAGGCTGGCTGCCAGAAGGACTTTTTTCTTCTGTCCTTCGGAAAATTCTTCCATGTTCTTTCTGAACTGATTCCTATCCATATCCAACTGTCTGAGGATTGCGCAGAAAAGGCTTTCCTCCAGTTTTCTTTCTTGACAGAACTCCCGGATACTGCCTTTAAGAAAAGAGGTATCCTGACTGATATAAGACACAATAAGTCCCGACGCGATCTTCAGCTCTCCCGTCTCCACAGGTCCCTCTCCTTCTTGGAACTGGGGGCTTTCTGCCGCCTTTTCCACGATCATTTTCAGCAAACTGGATTTCCCCTGGCCGTTTCTTCCTGTTATAAAGATCCTCTCTCCCTGAGCGATCTCAAAATCCAGTTCTTTAAAAAGCACCTTACTATCAGGGTATCCCAGGCCATATCCACGGGCCTCTGCCAGTCTGTCTTTGTGGTATTTTAATGGCTCCATTTTAAGAGCTGCAATCTCCTCAATGTCCTGAAGAAGCCCCTCCTGTTCCTGGATCTCCCTCTCCATACGCTTTTCCATCTGTTTAACTCTGCTCTGCATTTTTTTCGTCTTTGCACCGATATAAGCCCTGGTTGCAATGGAACGGTCATGTTCTTTTGCAGGATCAAATCCGATTTTAGAGCTTTCGTTTTTTTCCGCCCACTTTTTCGACTGGCCAGCAGCCTCCTTAAGCTTTCCGATCGTCTTTCTGTGCTTTTCATTTTCTCTTTTGGCAAATTCGTCCTTGCGCCGCTTATTTTCCTCCCAGGTGCTGAAATTGCCGCTTTGGATTTCAATGCTCTTTCGGTTCAGCACCAGGATATGATCAATGCAGGCGTCCAGCAGATCTCGGTCATGAGATACCAGTATAAAACCTTTCTTTCCTCTCAGATAAGCCTTAACGCTTTCTCTGGATTCCTGATCCAGATGATTCGTCGGCTCATCCAGAAGGAGAAAATCATTTTCTCCTGAAAACAGAACAGCCAAAAGCAGCTTTGTCTGTTCTCCAAAGCTAAGTGTATCAAACCTCCGGTACAGCAGATCCCCTCCCAGGCCCAGCTTATCCATTTCGCAGAACACCCGCCACTGTTCACATCCCGGCTTTAATTCTTCCAGAAATTCCACCGCCGGTTTTACTCTGTCCTCCGCTTTCAGGGCATAAGGAAAATAATCAAAGCAGGTGCTTGCAGCAATGCTTCCTTTGTAAGTGTATTCTCCCAAAAGCAGCTTCAAAAAGGTAGTCTTCCCTTTTCCGTTTCTTCCTGCAAATCCCAGTTTCCACTCTGTATCAATGGAAAAAGATACATTTTCAAAAATATTGTTAAAGCTTCCCTCATATCCAAAAGTAAGGCCGCTTACATTGATCTGAGACATGTCTATCCCTCCTATAACGTTGCCAAAGGATCCACTGTCTTTCTCAGAACCTTCCTCTAGATATAAACGGGCAGCAAAAAAGAGAGGCAATGAGAACACAGCCTGCTTTTGGCAACATAAAACCTGCCTTCCGGATATCCGGAAGGAACTTACCTGCAAGTTCCACGTTTTCCAAAAACAAACTATCTCCTCATCTTTTCACCTCTCTCGTTTTTCATAGCCTCATTATAGTTAGAATCGCTTCAACTGTCAATTATTTTCGAGATTTCTAAAAAGGATATGCCTGCAGGTCTGAGCTCTAAATATATTTGCTATATATTTCTAATTTTTTCTTGACATCTGCCCTCCTATTCTTTATAATGATTTCTGTTGAACATCTTAACGAAGCGTGGCTCAGTTTGGTAGAGCGCTGCGTTCGGGACGCAGAGGTCGCGTGTTCGAATCACGTCGCTTCGACTAAAAAAATACCGGAAAGCCTCGCAAATGAGGTTTTCCGGTATTTTTATTTTTTTTTCTATTTTGCGTCATAAATGAGCTGTTTTCATCGTATATTAATCAGTAATACTATTTTCTATCACCAGTTTAATATGGATTTACTGTTTCAATACCTTTATAATAAATCCATAACACTATGACGGGAGAAATAATTATGAAGAAAAAATTAAGCTCTTTTGAAAGACAATTAATGTTGGATGAAATTCTGTTCTACAGTATCTGCAGCGATCAGGACAGGCAGAAAATCCTGGATCAGCAGCCCATGACTTTTCAGGATTTCCGCAGGCTTTCCCTACTCACCGATTACCTTGAGCTGGAGCATCTCCACCGGTTTATCTGGGACCTTCACGCCTACAAATTTATGGACGAAATGGATGAATTGTATAACGAATGCAAGGAAGGAAGCGAAGACCTTCCGGAAATGCTCCTTGAAACCGGCCATTGGCTGGATGACTTCTGGAAGCAGGCTCCAAACATCACCGTTTCTTTCCTGCTTCGCCAGATTTTTTCGGATGGTTTAAAAAGCCGCCGAAAAAACAATATCACCCTTTATCCGGGTCCCAACAGAAACAAAGGGAATTCCCCATCTTGATCTGTCTTTCTGATTACCGGGGGGGGGATATCCTCTAAGCCATTATTCCAAGCCGAAAACCAGCAGAAAGGACCTTGTATATGAATGTACACCTTCCCCAAGCATTTCTGTCTAGAATGGAAGAAATGCTGAAAGATGAATTTCCTGCTTTTTTAGAAAGTTATCAGTCCCCCCGCCAGTTCGGGCTGCGTGTAAACACAAAAAAGATCTCTCCTGAAAAATTTCTGGAGATTTCACCTTTTCATCTCACTCCTATTCCCTGGGTGGAGAACGGCTTTTTCTACAGCAGCCAGGACCGGCCTTCACGGCATCCCTACTATCAGGCAGGGCTTTACTACCTTCAGGAACCCAGCGCTATGACGCCGGCCAGCCGTCTTCCCATCTGTCCGGGAGAATCCGTGTTGGATCTGTGCGCCGCTCCCGGTGGGAAAGCCACAGAGCTGGGAAGCCGTCTTCAGGGCCAGGGCCTGCTGGTAGCCAATGATATCAGCAGTTCCAGGGCAAAAGCACTTATGCGTAACCTGGAACTGTGGGGTATTGAAAATTCCCTGGTGACCACAGAGACGCCCAAACGTCTGTCTCAGGTTTTTCCTGAATATTTTCACAAGATCCTCATTGACGCTCCCTGTTCCGGAGAAGGCATGTTCCGCAAAGATCCTGACGTAGCCAAAGCCTGGGATGAAAGCCGGCCCGGATATTTCAGTGAGCTCCAAAAAGAGATCGTAAGCCGTGGCATCTCCATGCTCCGGCCTGGGGGAATGCTCCTTTACTCCACCTGCACCTTCTCTCCTGAAGAAAATGAAGGTGTGGTCTCCTATATTCTGCAGAACTTTCCACAGATGGATCTTCTGGAAATACCAGGATACGAGGGCTTTTCCAAAGGCCGGCCACAGTGGGGCAGCGGTGATCCCCGGCTGGAAAAATGTGTCCGGATCTTTCCTCATCATATGTCCGGAGAGGGACATTTTCTGGCGCTTTTCAAAAAAGCAGGCACCTCCCTTTCTGACAGTTTCCTGCCGGGCGCCGGAAAAGCAGACAAAGTTTCCCGTGAGCTTTTAGAAGCTTTCTTTAAAGATGTATCTCTGCCCCTGGATTTTTCCAGAGTAGAAGTGCGGGGCGGACATGTCTATCTGCTTCCGGCTGCAGGCCCGGAATCTGTGAAAGGTATAAAATTTCTCCGCTGGGGGCTGTATCTGGGCGAATTAAAGAAAAACCGTTTTGAACCAGGTCAGCCTTTGGCTATGAATCTTACTGCCGGGGATTACGCCCGTGTACTAGATCTTCCCGCCTCTGACCTGCGGACAGAAAAGTATCTGAAGGGAGAAACCCTTCTCCTCCGGGAAGAAGAGGTTAAAGAGGGACCTGGCTGGTATCTGGTCTGCACCGACGGTTATGCTCTGGGCTGGGGAAAAGTATCCGGAAATCTGCTGAAAAACAAGTATCCCGCCGGATGGCGAAATACAGTATAAATTGGTGCCCCTATACTATGAGTGAAAAGAAAAAAGCTGCTGCCTTCAGAAAGCCTGTTTGTCCGGCTTCCAAAGGCAGCAGCCTCTTTTCTTTTTCATACGCCTACTCTGCAGATTCCTCCAGAGGTTCCTCTGCCAATACCTGCTCGTATTTCTCCAGAATAATATTCTGTATCCTCTCACGGGTTGCAGAGTTGATAGGATGGGCAATATCTCTGTATTCCCCATCAGTGGCCTTGCGGCTGGGCATTGCAATAAATAATCCCTTTTCGCCCTCAATGACTTTAATGTCATGGACTACAAATTCCTCGTCAATAGTGATAGAAACCACCGCTTTCATTTTGCCTTCTTTGGCCACTCTTCTTACTCTTACATCTGTGATGTTCATACAACCTTCCCCTTTCATCGCCGCCTTGTTCAGTCGTGCTTTCTGTCTTTTTTGGAATTATATTCCGGCAGGTCCTCCTGCCTACAAAGCAGTTTTTACTGCTCTGTTCCTTAGTAAAATTTACAGAACGTACCTTTCGTTCTTCTCAATGACTACCTTAATGCCATCCTCACCGCAATAATAAGAATTTGCCCGGATGGTATCACGGCTCTCGACAACACAGTTCTCAATATGTGTATTGTCACCTAAATATACATCGTTCAGGATAATCGAATTCTTGATCACACAATTATTACCTACGAAAACTTTCTTAAACAGAATGGAATTCTCTACCTGGCCATTAATGATACAGCCGCTGGAGATCAAACTGTTCCTCACATCTGAACCGGGATTATATTTTGCCGGGGGCAGGTCGTCAATCTTGGACTGAATGCCCGGATACTGACGGAAGAAATAATCTCGTATCTCCGGATTCAGGAAATCCATATTTGTCTTGTAATAGGACTCTACAGTGGAGATATTGCTCCAATAACTGTCAATCTTATAACCATAGATCCGTTTCAGGTTCTTATAACGGATAAGGATATCTTTTACAAAATCATGGCGGTCTTCCTGTCCGCACTTCTCAATCAGCTCAATAAGCTGTCTCCTTCTGATCACATAGATGCCTGTGGAAATGGTAGTGGACTGGGTCACCATAGGTTTTTCGTCAAATTCTACGATCCTGCAGTCTTCATTCATTCTTATGCATCCAAACCTGGTAGCATCCTCTGCATTCACATCGGTGCATACTACTGTGATATCTGCTCTTTTTGCAATATGGTATTCCAGTACCTTATTATAATCCAATTTATATACGCAGTCTCCTGAAGCAATGACTACATATGGCTCATGACTGCTTTTCAGGAAATTCAGATTCTGATAAATAGCGTCTGCTGTTCCCTGATACCAAAAGCTGTTATCCGGGGTAATAGTAGGTGTAAATGTATACAGACCTCCCTGTTTTCTTCCGAAATCCCACCATTTAGAGGAACTTAAATGCTCATTCAGCGATCTGGCATTGTACTGTGTCAGCACAGCTACCTTCTGAATATGAGAATTTGACATATTGCTGAGAGCAAAGTCTATGCTGCGGTAGCTGCCTGCAATAGGCATTGCTGCAATCGCTCTCTTCTGGGATAATTCCCTCATCCTGTGATTATTGCCGCCGGCAAGAATAATACCTATTGCTCTCATTCTGTCTCACCTTCCTTATTCAATGTTTCGCCGCTTTCCAATATGCCTCCCGGATAGTCCTCTGGTGTGGTTTCTCCTACGATAGCAGTATTCTTTCCAATTTTTACATTTGAGGGGATCACAGTATTTTCCCCTACTGTTACCAGTCCAAAAGAATACACGTTAGGCTTCAGCTTATTGGGAACCTCTTCTCCAATGCCCATGACAACATTGTCGCCTACCGTAACATTCTCGGCAATGATGGCCTTATCGATCACATCATTCTCCCCGATCACAGACTGCTTCATGATAATGGAATCGCGAATCACGGCCCCCTTCTTGATAGTTACTCCGGCACCGATCACAGAGTTATGTACTTCTCCGTACACTTCTGTTCCTTCACTGATGATACTTCTGTCCACGATCGCATCTGCAGCTACATACTGAGGGGGAATAATATCTCCTTTCGTGTAAATCTTCCAGAATTCTTCATATAAATTGAACTCAGGAATAATATCAATAAGCTCCATATTGGCTTCCCAGTAAGAACCCAGGGTCCCTACGTCCTTCCAGTATCCGTTATACTCATAAGCGAAAAGTCTCTGACCTTTTTCCCTGCAGTAGGGCAGGATATGTTTTCCGAAATCGCATCCCGACTGGTCCTTCAGGGCAATCAGGGCTTCCTTCAGAACTGGCCAGCTGAAGATATAAATACCCATAGAAGCCAGATTGCTCTTGGGCTTCTCCGGTTTTTCCTCAAAATCTGTAATCCTTCCTGTCTCGTCCGTAATAGCAAGTCCGAAACGAGAGGCTTCTTCCCATGGAACAGGCATACACGCCAAGGTGACATCTGCTTTATTGGCTTTATGAAAGTCCAGCATAACCTCGTAGTCCATCTTATAAATATGATCTCCGCCCAGGATCAGCACATAATCCGGGTTAAAATTCTCCATATATGCCATATTTTGGTAAATGGCGTTGGCAGTACCTGTATACCATTCCGTATTGGTTTTCTTTTCATAAGGAGGAAGAATGGATACACCGCCTACGTTCCGGTCCAGATCCCAGGGGATACCGATTCCGATATGCGTATTTAAACGCAAAGGCTGGTACTGAGTCAGCACCCCTACTGTGTCTACTCCTGAATTTATACAGTTACTGAGCGGAAAGTCTATGATTCTGTATTTTCCGCCAAATGTCACCGCCGGTTTTGCCACTTTTGCAGTCAGAACACCCAGTCTGCTGCCTTGTCCTCCGGCCAGCAACATTGCAATCATCTCTTTCTTAATCATGCAATCACCTCTTGTAATTCTATGGTTTTTACATTATAACACATTGCTCTAAAAAAGTGAATATTTTTAACAATTTTTTTTCGACATATTCATTTTTTTTGTGACATTTTACCTGTTTTTAACGGTCACCCAAAGAAAGGGGGTTCCATTTTTCGAAAACTTAGGTATAATTTATTATGAAACCCCCGTCTCAAAGCAGAAATGGAAGGGGCTGCTTGCAGACCGGTACGGCTGTGCTTTAGAGACGCTGACCTGTATGAGCAGGCAGGCTGACAAGCCGGGCTGCCATAGGTGATTACTTAATAGAAAAGAAAGGATTCTTTCATCATGTATCAGATTGATTTTCATAAACCAATGCACATTCATTTTATCGGTATCGGCGGCATCAGTATGAGCGGACTGGCCGAAATTCTCCTGGAAGAGGACTTTACCGTTTCAGGTTCTGATTCCAAAAATTCTGACCTGACGAAGCTTCTGGAATCCAGAGGGGCAAAAGTCTATATCGGCCAGAGAGCCTCCAACATTACAGAAGATATCGATCTGGTAGTATATACCGCCGCTATCCATCCGGATAATCCAGAGTTTAAGCAGGCTCAGGAAATGGGACTGCCTATGCTTACCAGGGCCGAGCTGCTGGGACAGATCATGAAAAATTACGACCTGCCCATCGCCGTATCCGGCACCCATGGCAAGACTACCACTACTTCCATGATCTCTCATATCCTTTTAGAGGGAGAGACAGATCCTACCATATCGGTAGGCGGTATTCTGCCTGCCATCCACGGAAATATAAGAGTAGGCCATTCTGAGACTTTCATCACAGAGGCCTGTGAGTATACCAACAGTTTTCTCAGCTTTTTCCCGAAAATCAGCATTATCTTGAATATCGATGCCGATCATCTGGATTTTTTCAAGGATATTGATGATATCCGCCATTCCTTCCGGCTCTTTGCCCAGAAGCTGCCGGCAGAGGGTACGCTGATCATCAACGGAGAAATCCCCTATGTGGAAGAGATCACTCAGGGACTTCCCTGCGAGATCATTACTTACTCTCTGAACGGTCCCGGGGAATATCAGGCTGAAAATATCGTTTTCGATGAAACCGCTCATCCTTCTTTTGACTGTCTCTATAGAGGAGAAAATATCGGGCATTTTTCCTTGTCTGTCCCGGGAATCCATAATGTGTCCAATGCCCTCTCTGCCATTGCCCTGGCAAGAAAGATCGGGCTGTCTACAGAGAGCATCCAGAAAGGGCTGCTTCATTTCGGCGGCACAGACCGGAGATTCCAGTACAAAGGAAAGGTAGCAGGTGTAACTGTTATCGATGATTATGCCCATCATCCCACAGAAATTACCGCCACCTTGAAGACAGCCCGGAATTATCCCCATGACCGGATCTGGTGTGTTTTCCAGCCTCACACCTATACCCGGACGAAGGCTCTCATGCCCGAATTTGCCCAGGCTCTGTCCCTGGCAGACAAGGTTGTTCTGGCAGATATCTATCCTGCCAGAGAAACTGACAATCTGGGGATCTCCTCAAAAGATCTGGCGGATCTCATTGCCGAAAAAGGCACCGATGTCCACTATTTTTCTACTTTTGATGAGATTGAAGAATTTTTATTAAAAAATTGTATCCACGGAGACCTGTTGATAACTATGGGAGCCGGAGACGTATATAAAATCGGGGAAAACCTCCTTGGAATGTAGAGTTATCCACATTATCCACTAATCCATCCACATGCTCTTTCCCCAGAGCATGTGGATTTTTTTGTGCATAAAAAAGTTGACATAATCAGACAGCATTTTCAACTAAAATGCGCCAAAACCCTAGAGCTTTCGACATTCTACAGGTTACCCATAAAAATTATCCACTTTTTTATCCACATTATCCACATTTATTCCAGCAAAATTTTTCAACCTGGTCTTTTTCTCCGTCGAAAAAAATCCTTGTTCTCTTTTTAAAAATTATATGCTATACTGAGGTTGATTCATTAAGAAGATATAAAATGTAGAGGATGTTGAACATGGGACAGTTTGAAGTTTATAACAGCTTTCCGGGGGAATTCACCTTTGTTTCCAACCGTTTTCTGGAGGATCATATGCCGAAAGCCAACGGGGAATTTGTCAAAATATATCTTTATCTCCTGAGCCGCTGTCAAAGCGGCAGGACAAAGATGGAGCTTTCCTCCATTGCAGATACTTTTAACTGTACAGAAACGGACATTTTAAGAGCCCTCCGCTACTGGAAGGAATCCAGGGTTTTGGATGTATCCTTTGATCAGGCGGGGAATGTGGCAGGTGTCCGTTTTTCTGTTCCCGATACAAAGCTGCCCGAGCCTGAGAAAAAAATTACCGCGCCTTCTGTATCCCGGAATAAACTGCAGGAATTAAAGGATCAGGAAGAGGTACGGCAGCTTCTTTTTATTGCAGAACAATATCTGGGAAGAACTCTCACCTCCACAGATGCGGAGACTCTCCTCTACCTTTATGATGAAGTACATTTATCCGCCGAGCTTCTGGAATATCTCATTGAATACTGTGTTTCCAAAGGCAGTCCCTCTATGGCCTATATAAAAAAGGTTGGACTGGCCTGGGCCCAGCAAAAGATCACCACTGTAAGCCAGGCGAAGGAAGAGACTAATTTATATAACAAGAACTATTTCACTATCCTGCGGGCATTCGGCATTACCAACAGGAACCCTCTGGACAAGGAGATCCAGTACATGAACCTCTGGCTGAACCAATATGGCTTTACCCTGGACATCATCACAGAGGCCTGCAGCCGGACAGTTCTGTCTACAGGAAAAGCCAGTTTCTCCTATGCGGACAGTATCCTGGAAAGCTGGTTTAAAAAGGGAGTCCGCCATCTTTCAGATATTGACTCTCTGGATATGAATTTCCAGCAGAAAAAGGCAGAAAAAGCCAAGGCCAGGCCAAAGGCCCCTGCTGCAGGTTCCAAAAACAAATTCAACAATTTTCATCAGAGAAACTACAACATGACAGAGCTTGAAAAACAGCTTCTTGGCAAATAGGTAGAAGGAGACATGCTGTGTCACTGAAAAACTTTCAATATGAAGCGATCATGCGCGACTACAATCAAAAACAGTTCTTACATAAACATGAGCAGGACGAACACATCCGTCTGGCCGAGGAGAAAATTCCCCGTTTAGGAGAGATCCGCCGGCAGATTGCCGCTCTTGGTCTTAAGAAAGCCCGTCTTGTCCTGGGTGCGGGACAGGGAGAGGACTTTGATCTGGAGGCTGCTATCGGCGCTCTGGCCCAGGAACGAAAAGCCTTACTCCTGGAGAACGGCTTTCCTGCTGATTATCTGGAGCTTCACTATGACTGTCCCATCTGTAAGGACACCGGCTATGTAGAGGGAGAAAAATGTGCCTGCTTCCGCAAAGCGGCAGTGGATCTTCTCTATACCCAGTCCAATATCCGGGATATCCTGGAAAAGGAAAATTTTGAGCATTTTTCTTTTCAGTATTACTCCTCTGAGTTCACAGATCCCCAAAGCGGCGTAACCGCTCTGGACGCCGCCCATCAGGCTTATGACAAGGCCTGGGACTTCATAGACAGCTTCGGAGAAGAATTCAATAATCTTATGATTTATGGAGATACTGGTGTGGGAAAGACTTATCTCACCCACTGCATCGCCAAAGAGCTTCTGGACCGGTCTTTTTTTGTTTTGTATTTCAGCGCCTTTGATCTCTTTGATCTGCTGTCGAAAAATACTTTTCAAAAAGACATCCAGTCTGCAGATATGGCTTCTTTTATCTATGACTGCGATCTGCTCATCATCGACGATCTGGGTACAGAGCTGACCAACAGCTTTGTATCCTCTCAGCTTTTCTGCTGCATTAACGAGCGGATCATGAATAAAAAGGCAACTATCATTTCCACAAATCTGACCATGGCAGATTTTCTGGATACTTATTCCGAGAGGATCTTCTCCAGGGTATCCAGTAATTATACCATGATCAAGCTTATGGGAAATGACATCAGAATCCAAAAAAGACTTTTAGGAGGAAAATGAACATGGCACCAAAAATCGCAACACCTTTAGACTCACTCCCTGTAGGCCGTCTGGGTATCATTCCCCTGAAGAGCTGTGAAAAGCTGGGGGCAAAGGTCAACGACTACATTGTAAAGTGGCGGAAGGATCGTGACCACCAGGAGAAGAACAATCTCCAGTTTGAAGGTTATGAACGTCCTTCCTACCTGATCGACGCCCAGACTCCACGGTTCGGTTCCGGAGAGGCAAAAGGTATTCTGGAGGAATCTGTCCGCGGTGACGACCTCTATCTTATGGTGGATGTCTGCAACTATTCTCTGACCTATTCTCTCTGCGGCCACACAAACCATATGTCGCCGGACGATCACTTTCAGGATCTGAAAAGGATCATCGCAGCTGTAGGAGGAAAAGCCAGAAGAGTCAACGTTATCATGCCTTTCCTGTATGAAAGCCGCCAGCACAAGAGGACCAGACGTGAATCGCTGGATTGTGCTCTTGGTCTTCAGGAACTGATCAGTATGGGTGTAGACAATATCATCACCTTCGACGCTCATGATCCCCGGGTGCAGAATTCCATTCCTCTTCATGGATTTGAGACTGTACAGCCGGCCTACCAGTTTATCAAAGGTCTTTTCAAGGCAGAGCCTGACCTGAAAGTAGACAGCGACAGTCTGATGATCATCAGTCCGGATGCAGGAGGCACCAGCCGGGCCATCTATCTGGCCAATGTGCTGGGAATTGACATGGGTATGTTCTACAAGCGCCGGGACTATTCCACCATCATAGACGGGCGGAATCCTATTGTAGCCCATGAATTTCTTGGTTCTGATGTAGCCGGCAAGAATATGATCATTATTGATGATATGATCTCTTCCGGTGACAGTATGCTGGAAGTAGCCCGTCTGCTGAAGCAGAGAGGAGCCGCAAAGATCTTTATGTGCGCCACATTCGGTCTGTTTACCAACGGACTGGAACGCTTCGACACTGCATATAAAAACGGTGATTTTGACCGTCTCCTTACCACCAACCTGGTTTACCAGACAGAAGAGCTCCTCCAGAAACCATATTATGTAAACTGTGACATGAGCAAATACATTGCTCTGATCATTGATACACTAAACCACGATTCCTCTATCAGCAAGCTGCTGAATCCTGTGGACAGGATCAATAAACTTGTAGCAAAGCATAATAAAGAGCTGAAAGACAGCAAAAAGAAAAACTAAATATTTTCATTGCCTCCTTAATTTTGAATCTTTTTATTTCTTTATATTGAAATTTACAGACAACAGCAGTATAATAAAGAAAACTAAAAGAATTCTTTTATTCTTATGAAGGAGGTGCCACTATTATGATGAATAAAATTATTTCCATCATCAATGTCTGTATTGCTTTATTTGTAATTCTTTATGCAGCACATATTTATACGATTACCGCTAGCATCAGTCTTGTTACCGTGGTGCTCCTGATCGCCGGCCTGGCTCCTGTACTGCATATGTCCTGGAATTATATCCGGATTAAAATCGAGGAGTACCGTAAAGGACATTCTCATCACTACATGAAAGGCTGAATTCATCGCTGCCCGTAAAGATTTTGAATTGAAAAGGGCTGCCGCATCTCACATAAACAATTTTGTGAAATGCAGCAGCCCTGTTTTTATGCAGGATTATCCATATTCACTTTGTGGAAAGGAATTCCAAGCCTCTCTAAGGCCTCTATTTCTCTTCTGGTGCAGGTCATGAGAATGATCTGAGCTTTATTCCTGTAAAGCCATTCCAGCGCCTCACAGAGCCTCTTATCATCGTACATGGCAAAGGTTTCGTCAAGGAGTACAGGCAGTTCTTCCTCCCGGCACAAAAGCTCTCCTGCTGCCATCCGCAGGGCAAAGTAAACCTGTTCCACCGTACCTTGGCTCACCTGATGGAGCCCCACATAGCGGTCTCCTGCGTCCAGCCGTATCTGAAAGTCTTCCTCAATGATCCCTCCCCGGTATCTGCCCCGGGTAAGTTCCTCCAGAATCTTCCAGGTCCGCTCTTTCAGGATATTTCCCCTCCGGCTTTGGAGGCTTCCTGCAGCCTTAGCCAGCATTTTTTCTGCCAGAGAAATACTTTTGACCTCTTTCTGGGCTTTTAAGATCTGTTCATTGTTGTTTTCCAGTTCTTCCATCTCCTCCCGGAGATTATAGAGAAGGTTCTGCTTATCCTGCAAAGCTTCTCTCCAGGTGATCTGCCGTCCCTTTTTTCTTTCCTTTCTGGCATCCCTGTCCCGGTCTTCAGGACTGCGGGCCCATTCCTTCTCTCCTCTGTTCTGAAGATACAGGAAGAAAAATCCTCCTGCCAAGATGATCAGAACCAGGATCAGCCAGGACAGATGGAAGAAAAACACGCCGGCACAGCCGGCCAGAAACGTCAGAAGAAACAGTGCAGCAAAAGCCATGGGAAAAGCTGGTCTTTCCCGGACTTCTTCCCCTTTTTCTTCCTTCCTGTCTTGTCCGCTGTCTCTGAGGCTTTCCTGGATTCTTTCCAGCTTTTCCTCCAGGTCTTCTATCTCTTCCCTGGTATACTGTATCCTGTAGAGCAGCTTTTCTCTGGCTGTCTCTTTTCTGGCCCGGGCCTCTTTTTCTTCTTTTTCCCATTCCCTCCGTCTTTCCTTCAGCAGGTTAAGGGCCCCTTCGGGGTCCATTCGGAAATCTCCCTCTGTCTGGAAATTGGTCAGATATTCTCTTAGTTCCGCCGCCAGACCATCCTCAGTCCTGGCTTTTAACTGTCCAATGGCAGATGTGTTTTCATAAATCCGCTGGGTAACCCCTCCCAGCAGCATTTCCAGGTCTCCGTCTTCCACAGACAGCCTTTCTCCGTCTGTAACACAATAAAGCCCGGCCTCCTGAGAACGGCTTTCAAAATTTCTGTCCAGACGGAAGTCTTTCCCTCCTGCCTCAAATAAAACACTTCCCTCGTACCACGAAGGGTTCTCCCAGGGAAGACACCTGGTATAAGTATCGGTCCGGGAAGCGGTGCCTCTCTTCCTGCGGATCCCAAAGAAAATCCCCTGGAGAAAAGTATAGAGTGTGCTCTTCCCGCTTTCGTTTCCTCCGCAGACAATATTGATCCCCGGCTGAAAGCGGATCCTTTCATTATGGAATTTTCCGAAATTCTTCATAAAAACTTCTTTTATGATCACAGTATCTCCTCCCCGGTCTCCAGGAGCGCTCTGATCCCATAGTCCAGAGCTTTCTTCCCCTCTTCGTCAGGCATTTCCCCGAAGCTTTTGATATACTCTTCCAGAAGGCTGCCTTTATATTTCCTGCACAGTTCCTGGGGAGACCAGGCGGGCCTGCTTTTGTCTTCCACAGTGCGGATATTTCCCAGAGAGTAAAGCTGACTTAACTGAAATTCCGTCTCCGGGTCCCTTTTTCCCTCCAGAATCACTGTATAAATATTTTCTTCTCCCATTTTTTTCATTGTTTCTTTAACAGACTGGGTCAGGGTATATTGGGTAGTGTCCCGGGTCACAGGGATTTCCAGCTCCTTATACTCCCTTACAGCCCAGGGAACAAAAGCAGTCCTTATTTTCCCGTTTTTGATCTCTCCTTTCACAAATCCATGAAGACCTGTGTCATTTTTCTCTGTAGGCTCCAGAGAGCCCGCATAAATGATCCGGTCCTCCAGCAGGACCTGGGGCTTATGGATGTGTCCCAATGCCACATAGTCAAAGCCTCCTGCTGCCAGCCTTTCTCTGGATATGGGAATATGCTTCTCGTCTCCTCCGTGGGCCAGCAGGATCTCCACCGGTACCTCTCCGGATTTTCTCAGAGAGTCATAAAGGGGCCGGGTAATCTCTCTGCTCTCATAGCTGCACCCTCTTATCCGCACTCCCAGATCCGGAAAGTCCACATGGGACATGGACTGGCTCCAAAGGCCCCGGACATTTTTCGCCCAGGGAAATCTTCGATAAGGAGAATCCTTTCTCAAATAGTCATGGTTTCCGGCTATCATTACGATTCTTGTATGGGGTATGGCGGAAAACATCGCATTTACTTCTTTTAATTCTCTTGTCAAAGGCTGCCGGTGGAACAGATCTCCTGCAATAAGAAACAGGTCGGCATGATCTTTGCCGGCCTGCTCTATCACTCTTCGGAAGCTGTCCCAGATCTCCCGGCTTCTGTCCTGGCTCCAGGGATAACCTTTATCAGGCTCCGCTCCCAGATGGACGTCTGCTATATGGAAAAATCTCATAGTGCTCCTCTTATAATTCACAGTTGTTTACAGTTCTTGGGAATGGGATCACGTCGCGGATGTTCTGCATACCGGTAAGGTACATCACACATCTCTCAAATCCCAGACCGAATCCAGAATGACGGGTGGATCCGTATTTGCGCAGATCCAGATAGAATCCGTAGTCTTCTTCCCTTAAGTTCAGTTCTTCCATGCGCTGTTTCAGCTTCTCATAGGAATCCTCTCTCTGGCTTCCGCCGATGATCTCGCCGATTCCGGGAACCAGGCAGTCCATAGCCGCAACTGTCTTTCCATCATCGTTCTGTTTCATATAGAACGCCTTGATCTCCTTAGGATAGTCGGTAACAAATACCGGACGTTTGTAGATCTGCTCTGTCAGGTATCTCTCATGCTCTGTCTGCAGATCGCAGCCCCAGGACACTTTATAATCAAATTTATCGTTGGCCTTTTCCAGAAGCTCAATGGCCTCTGTATAGGTAACATGGGCAAACTCAGAGTTCAGCACATGGTTCAGCCTGTCCAGGAGTCCCTTGTCAATAAAGGAGTTGAAGAAGTTCATCTCCTCCGGCGCATTCTCCAGCACATAGCGGATCACATATTTCAGCATAGCCTCTGCCACCTCCATATTGTCCTGAAGATCTGCAAAAGCCATCTCCGGCTCGATCATCCAGAACTCAGCCGCATGGCGGGTAGTATTGGAATTCTCTGCCCGGAATGTGGGACCAAAGGTATAGATATTCCGGAAGGCCTGTGCAAAGGTCTCTCCGTTGAGCTGACCGCTGACAGTCAGGTTAGTTGGCTTCTTAAAGAAATCTTTGGAGAAATCCACCTCTCCCTCTTCTGTCTTTGGAATATTTTTCAGATCCATTGTAGTCACCTGGAACATTTCTCCCGCTCCCTCACAGTCGCTGCCTGTGATCAGTGGCGTATGGACATATACAAAGCCCCTCTCCTGGAAAAACTGATGGATGGCAAAAGCTACTAAAGAGCGCACACGGAACACTGCCTGAAAAGTATTGGTCCTTGGACGCAGGTGAGAAATGGTCCTTAAGTATTCCATGGAGTGGCGCTTTTTCTGCAGAGGATAGTCTGACGCAGAATCTCCCTCCACGGTTACCTCTTTTGCCTGGATCTCAAAAGGCTGCTTTGCATTTGGGGTAGCCACCAGAGTTCCTTTTACGATAATTGCCGCACCTACGTTCAGCTTGGAAATTTCCTGGAAATTCTCCATCTGATCATGATATACGATCTGAAGTGTATCAAAGAAGCTGCCGTCGTGAAGTACGATAAATCCAAAGGTCTTGGAATCTCTTACACTTCTTACCCAGCCTCCCACGGTAATTTCTTTATCCAGATATTCTTCCCTGTTTCTGTAAATCTCTTTTACTGTTGTGAGCTGCATTCTTCTATCTCCTTCTCTTACTTACGGGTATTGTAATAGTATATCGCATTGTTTAAGACAGTTCAAGGCTAAAACTAGCTGGCAGAACTGTTTTCCAGGTAGCAGAGAAAGACATTTCCGTTTTCCTGGAAAGTATTCGTACTGTCCTGCATACCGAAATATTCTGTCTCCTGGGTAGAGGGATCGTACAAAATGGTATTGTAGTCGTCACAGCCGACGATCACCACCGGCTGTCCATTTTCCCCTTTTGTGATCACTGGACGCTGGGCGCAGACCTCATAGAGGATCTGTTCCAGGGTACAGCCGGTCATATCGATCACGGTTCCCTGTCCCTTAAGGGCCTCATTCAGAGCAGATACATCCAGAGAGGCCTGGGCCACCGCCTCAGGAAGATCCTGAACAGAAATGCTTGCCCTGCCTGAAGTGTTGCCGCTTTCCCAGATGTACTGCTGATCATTATTCAAAACAATACCGCTCTCTTCCTGGGCCTGGTTCACCGCCTGTGCGGCAGTCTCATAGATTCCTGCAAGCCCTCCTTTGGCATAGACATAATACTTCTCTTCCTTCTCCCCAGAAAGTTCCATATTCAATGTCCTGTCCGGATTTTCAATGATCTTTGTGTCTACCACAAGCGGGGGCTGGCCGGAGCTGTCTGCCGCAAATTGTATAGAAGTTACATTTCCCTGGCGCACAGTGGTAGATGTGACCACGGAAAAGACTTCATCCTGTTTGCTGCGCACATTGTTCATGATCTGGTCTCCGGTGGTTCCTGCAAAGCTGTCTCCCACCTTCGTGGCTCTGGAAAGTTCCAGAAGATTTTCCTGGATGTCCACGTTCAGCACATAATAGCCATCCTGGTGATAGCTTTTTACCAGTTCCCCCTGGAAATTCTGGATCCTGACCTCCGTCATGGCAAAGTCCGTTCCTCCGGAAACATTGGTCACAATATCTCCCTCATTTGCAATACCATAGATCAGATCATTGTTGATAAATCCGAAAAGCCGGATCCTGGTACCCTGCTCCGCCTGTATCGATGTTTTCTCTCCGGTCTCTAAATCCATAAATATAATAGAGGTGGTATTATAAGGATCCATACCTTCCATCCAGGCTGCATACTGACTGTTTTCTGATACAAAAAAGCAGTCGTCTTCAATCTGCTCCTGAACAGCCTCATATGTTTTATCCTCCATCTGGAATTTGTACAGAGTTTGTTCCAGAAGGAGATACAGATTTCCGTCCTGGCTGAAATAAGCCAGTTTTTCTATGTCTTCCCGAAGAAATTCATAGGACTTGAGACTCCTCAGGAAAAATTTTTCTTCCATGGCATTCTGTTCCGCAGAGTAATGATATACCGCAGTCCCTACCTGGCCCTCATGCTGGCCTCTGTTCATATAGCCGTAGAGGATAAAGTCAATATCTCCGTTTTCTTCTACCCGGACAATCTTGATATCGTGCTGCCCGATATCGTTTCTCTCATCATTGCTTCCTGTATCCCGGAAGCTGAAAACCCTGGTCATCTTGTTGGTCTCTATATTATAGGACCACAGATCTCCCTGCTGGACAAAAGCCAGAATGGTCCCTGTGCTGTCCGACATATACTGGACCTCTGTATCTGTGATCCCCAGATTTACCTTTCCGCTGTCCACAATATTCTGCTCTGTTGTGATCACCTGCTTTACCTGGCGCTGAAAATCCAGCAGGACCACTCTTGTCTGGTTATATCCCATCCGGTAAAACTCGTCCACCTGATATTTCTCCACCTCTCCTTCTTCATTCTCTGCAGAAATATAGTAGGTAAGAGAAATACTTCCGGAGTTTTCATTGATATCCTCGATAGTAGGGATACCCGGTCTGCTGATCTGAGGTGCCAGATCTCCCCAGGTGATCATGTCCAGATCCGAATGTATATCCAGGTTCCGGAAGCTGCTGCCAATAGAAGAACCGTCGGATTCCAGATAAGTGCTCAGATCTCCGGTATCGTCCTGGGCAAAGGTTTTTGTATAGAAACTGTTTACAAATTCCACATACTGGGCGGTACTCAGCCCTGCCCGCTGGAGAAGTCTTGTGTAATAATTCCAGCTTCCGTCCTCTGTGTCCAGTGTAAGAGTCAGTGCATACTCCTGATTCATCAGGATGGGCTGAGACAAAGTGAACTCTGCGGTGAGCCGGCCGTCCTCTTCCTCGGTAAAGTTCCGGATTTTGTCGTTCTCGATCACGGTTTCTCCGTCAAGAGTGGTCACTTCATAAACAAGGCTGTCGATTTCCCGTCCATTAGGAGTAATACTCACCTTCAGACTCCTGTCTGTTCCCAGAGGGGTGAGGCCGTCTCTTACGAAGCTGGCGTCCATCTCATCCGCATATGCATACATGCGGTTTACTTCTGTGTCATTGATCATCATTGCAATACTGGGGCTGGAAGCGGTCTCCATATCCGTCCTGTTATCTGTGGACTGATAATTCATCAGACTGGAAAATGCCGCTACCCCGCATAGAAAAATAACCAGTAAAATACCGGCTCTTATTAATTTCTTTTTCATTTACAGTCCTCTCAGCGTTCAAACAGCAGCTTTTTTAGAGTGGGTTCTACATGGAAAGCCTGTATACAGTCTTCCCATTCCCGACGCTGCTGCATATCTTCTTTTCTGTTCTCATTTTTCACGGCACGAATCAGCAGATTCTTAGGCGTATGCTCCATAGAGATAAACTCCAGGATCTGGGTATCATAGCCTGCGCTCTTCAGCATCTGGGCCCTGAGCCCGTCTGTCAGAAGGGCAGAAAATCTTTCCTTTAAGATTCCGTACTCCAGGATTGGCGCCAGGTCCTGATTCTCGACCTGCCGGTTCAGCTCATGCTGGCAGCAGGGCACAGACAAAATTACCGAAGCGCCCCATTCCACCGCCTTGGCAAGAGCGAAATCCGTCGCTGTGTCGCAGGCGTGGAGAGTCACTACCATATCTATATGGTCTGCTCCCTGATAGGAGGCAATGTCTCCCTGGAGAAACCGCAGTTTGTCATAGCCGTATTTGTCCGCCAGCCTCTGACATTTCTCGATCACATCTGCCTTCAGATCAAGTCCTGTTACCTGTATATCATAATGATTCAGCTCTTTCAGGTAATAGTACATGGCAAAGGTGAGATAAGACTTCCCGCAGCCAAAATCTATGATCTGGATTTCTCTGTCTTTTGGCAGTTTTGGAAGGATATCCCGGATGAATTCCAGATAGCGGTTCAGCTGTTTAAATTTATCGTATCTGGAATTTTTGATCTTTCCTTCCGGAGTCATCACTCCCAGATCTATGAGCCAGGGAACAGGAACGCCCTCTTCCAGAAGATATTTCTTTGTCCGATTATGAGAAAGCATGGGCGTAAAGTCTTCTTTCCCCCTGGCCCTGACTTCTTTTGCCTTTATATCTATTTTCCCTTTTTTACTCACCAGAACTCTGCCCTGGACATATCTGCCCTCCAGCTGCATCTGGCGGAAGTTTTTCTCCATCTGTTCCGTGAGCCAGGAAATCAATTCTTCTTTTTCATAGTTATTGTGGATTGCTTTTGTCCCCTGAAGACTGGTAACCTGGTAGCGGATCTCCCCTTTTACAGGCACCGGCCTCACCTGAAGTTTGGTTGCAGGACTGGTGCTTCTGGCATTACTCACCAGTATACGCACCATATCTTCATTTACATATTTATCTAAAAATTCTCTGATATCTGTCATAATCTACCCCTGTATCTTATCTTTCCCCTGAAACTGCCGGCTTTCCTGCCTGCAGTCCATTTCTATTGTAAAAGCTTTAAGAAAAATCCGCAACCCCAAAACCTGTGTTTTTCCGTCGGTTTTTTCACTCTTCCCATAGCTTTACCAATCCCGCTGACGCAAATGCTTTCTTATGCATCTTCGCTGATAGATTTCCTGGCATAAAAGGGCTCCTACAAAATCCCCCAAAAGCTTCCCTTCCGCCTCATCTCCCCCCGCTTCCATTGTACGGACTTCCATCGTCTCCTGGGCCTGTGCGCAGATATCCTGGCAGATTCTCTCTATATTCCTTTTATCCGGATATTCATCATAAATAAAACTTCCCTCATAGTCCAGCCGGTCACATCGGTCTGTAACCAGTGCTTTCAAGATCCCTGCCTTTTGAGGATAGTAGGATTCCATCAGTCTTCTGTCGGCTTCCAGTCCGGCAGTTCTTTCAAATTCATTTTTGTTTCCAAGGGATTTGTAATAAAATTTTTTTCTCTCCTCTTTCATAAAATACAGTCTCCAGGAACAGAAATACTCTCTATCAGTATATTCCCTTTTTTCTTTCCGGTTACCTGCTGCAGATTACTTTCACCTCAGTCATTTCTACGATAAAACAGGACAGTATAGCAAATGCCATACTGTCCTGCAGGATACCATTACTTTCTTGGGGCATCCGGCTAAAAGCCTGCCCGCTTTTTCCATTTATTTATTCTGCCTCTTTCAGTACATACAGCAGAGAAGCAAAATCTCCGCCCCTTCTGTCCAGTTCTGTCCTGTCAACAGGAATGCCTCCATACATCAGTTCGTCACCGTAGGCCTTATAGTCTTTCCCAGGTGTTCCTGACAGGGATACCTGATACAGCCTATCTTCTTTTAAGCCTTTCAGCTTCAGCCGCAGCCAGGAAGCATTGACCTTGTTGAGCTTCTGGTAGAACATGACTACAGACTCTTTTTTATCCTGAGATACCACCTGCCATGCTGTGTCGTTTCTCTTAAAGGGGCTTAACAGACGGAAGAAGTCTCCATCGATCTGGATCAGGTTCCTGTATTTTTTCATAAATGCCACCTGGCGTTTTACCTCTTCCATTTCCTGGTCAGAGAGGAGATTCAGATCCAGTTCGTAGCCAAAGGTTCCAAAATAGGCAATATTTGCCCTGGTTTCAATAGGCGTTGTCCGGAATACCTGATGATTCGGCACCGCAGATACATGGGAGCCCATAGCTACCACCGGATATACATAGGATGTGCCGTACTGGATCTTTGTCCGTTCATTTGCGTCAGTATCGTCGCTGGTCCATGTCTGAGGTGCAAAGTACAGCATACCAGGATCAAACCTGGCTCCTCCACTGGCACAGGATTCAAAAAGGATCTCCGGAAACTCTGTAGTAAGCCGGGTATACAGGTCATAGACGCCCAGCATATACCGATGCATAGTCTCTCCCTGACGAGCCGGATCCAGTCCCAGACTGTAGGGCTCTGTCATATACCGGTTCATATCCCACTTGATATAAGAAATGGAGGATTCCCGGATGATTCCGGCGATCATCTCATATATATGATCCACCACTTCTTTTCTGGAAAAGTCCAGGACATGCTGATGTCTTGCATGGCTTTCAAATCTGCCAGGCGCCGCTATCAGCCAGTCCGGGTGCTGGCGGTAAAGATCACTGTCCTTATTCACCATCTCCAGTTCCACCCACAGACCAAACTTCAATCCCATCTCTTCGATCTTTCTGGCTAATCCTGGAATTCCTTCCGGCAGCTTTTCCAGATTTGCATACCAGTCTCCCAGCCCTCTGTAATCATCATTTCTGGCTCCGAACCAGCCGTCATCCAGGACGAAGAGTTCCACGCCGGCTTCCTTTGCCTTTCTGGCAATATTCAGAATCTTCTCCTCGTTAAAATCAAAATAAGTAGCTTCCCAGTTATTCAGGAGGATCGGTCTTGCCTGATCTCTCCATGCACCTCTCATAAGGCGTTTTCTGTACAGCCGGTGATATACCCGGCTCATCTTATTCAGGCCCTTATCGCTGTATACCATTACCGTCTCCGGAGTCTGAAAGCTTTCGCCGCTCTTCAGCACCCAGGAAAAGCTTTCCGGATGGATTCCCACAAGAACCCTTGTCATATCAAAGGTGGACACCTCTGTCTGTATCAGGAAATTGCCGCTGTATACAAAACTGAATCCGTAGACCTCTCCGTTATCTTCCCCTGCTTCCGGACGTTTCAGCGCCATAAAAGGATTGTGTTCTGCTCCGCCGCAGGTACCGTTCAGTCCATAGACCGACTGGATTCCCATTTCCAGCCGACGGTTTTTCACATATCTTTCTCTGGCCCATGCTCCGGAAAGCTGTACCATTTCAAAGTCCATATCCAAAAACTCTACACAGGCGCTCATAGCCTTTTCCAGTACAATGGTCTCCTGGCCTTTATGAAGGAATCTGGTATTTCTGGTGACTGCCGGGTAATCTCTGTAAATCGTGTAAGACAATACAAGATCCGTGTTCAGCTTGTCATCATGAAGGGTGATCTCCAGAGTATCTGCCTCGTCCTCAGCATCTGTATAAGTAGCAGGCAGGGGAGCCAGAGATGGTTTTCCCTTCCGGATCTCATGGCTTTTGTAGACAAAATTTGTAATCCTGCTTCCATCCTCCTGACGGATACTAAAAGCCGGACTTTTATAGTCTCCTGTACCATAAACAGGGTATTCCTGTCTGGTATACTGCATGGACAGACATCCTGGTTCCGGAACGCAGATAGACATCTGAGACCGCATCAGTTCTTCATGAAAGTGAGAAAAATCTTCTCTGTCACGAAGAGCCTTTCCATAATATAAATTCTCTATCTGACCATTCTCCATAATACAGATAATATAGCTTACCTGGCTGTTGAACAAATGAAACTGTTTTGTGTGTTCATGAAAAATAATCGGCATGGCGTCCTCCTCTAATCTTGATTTATGGCTTTTATTATATCCATCTTCCCCTGGCCTGTCTTTCTTATTTGTTTTTTGAAATTGTTAATTTGTTGCATTCTCCATCAAAATTATTGTAAACCTTTATTTTCTGACAATTATGTCAGTTTTTGTCTGGTTTTGACAAATTCTTATGGATTCAAACCAATATTTGATTTCAAAAATGTCAACCCTTTTTCCTGTTTTTTCTTCAAAAAAAATACATTTTATAACAACTTCACAAAACCTATGTTCTTTATTTCATTATGTAAATCAAAGAAATCCACATGGATTTTTGTGGACAATGTGGATAACTCGGTGTATAACTCCACTTTTCCATAGTTTTCCACCATTTTTAATGTGTATAACTTTGAGGATAAAATGTGGGAAACTCACCACTCTTCCAGATTCTTTGTACACATTTTACAATCTTGAATATTCTGAAAATTCTTGGTCGAATTCCTGTTTTTTCCTCACAGATCCCGTTCTCCACAATTTCTGAATCCTCTGCATTCTTTTATGTAAATTTAAAAATGCTGCATGTGACCACATCCCTGTCATCACATACAGCATCTTTCACTTTTATTTTTTCCAATACACTTTATGAGATCACTTTTATTCCGCCCTGCTGGCGTACCTTCAGGACATGGCAGGAACCTCTGCCAAAGATCTGATCAATCCGTTTTCTGTACTCTTCTACGTAGCTGTTTTCTACAAACACCTGGATGGTTCCGGCAAATCCACCTCCATGGACCCGGCTGACGCCGTGGTTCTGAAGAATGCTCTCGCTGGCACCTAAAGCGATGGACATCGCCTGATTCTGCTCATCTCTGTTTATGTAAATGTTCTGAAGATATTTAAAAGAGGAATTCCCGGATTCCTTTACTAATTCCAGGAATTTCTGGAACTCACCTTTTTCCAGAGCTTCCACCTGCTGCTCTACCCTCTTTTCTTCCCCAAAGAAATGAAGGGCACGAAGCACAGGACGGTCTCCTAAAATACTTCTTAATCCTGGAATCTGTGCAAAGAATTCCTGCTCCTCAACTTCCCTGAGTACTTTTTTCTTGAAAAAGTCTGCAACACGCTTCATCTCTTCCGGAATCTTTGCATAATCATCTGTAAGGTTTGCATGAGAAGCCTTGGTATCCACGATACAGAGACTATACTGATAAGCCTGGAAATCAGAAGGTACTTTTTTTACAGAAGGTGCCTGGGGATCCTTAAAATCAATATGGATCAGACCTCCTACTGCGCTTGCCATCTGGTCCATCAGGCCGCAGGGCTTTCCGAAATACACATTCTCTGCATACTGTCCCACCTTGGCAATCTCCACCGGATCGATCTCCATATTGTTGAAGAGACCTGAAAAAATAGTTCCCATAATAATCTCAAAGGCCGCTGAGGATGACAATCCGGCGCCGATCAGCACATCGCTGGTAATATAGGCCCGGAATCCTCCGATCTTATACCCTTTTTCTGCCAGAGCAGCGGCAACGCCTCTGATAAGAGCAGCCGTTGTTCCTTCTTCTTCATATTTTTCTTCCAGATCATCGGTATCCACTTCCACCATATCGTATCCTTCTGATACTACCTGTATTACCGAAGATTCAGCAGGGCTGACCACGCCAATAGCATCCAGGTTGATGGAAGTAGCCAGCACCATTCCATGCTGGTGGTCTGTATGGTTTCCTCCTACCTCGCTTCTTCCCGGCGCACTGTATATCTCTACCTGGCTTTCACCGAACAATTCTTCAAATTTTTCCACAGCCTGGGCGTATCTGGTGTTCTGTCTTTTTGCCTCGTTTTCGTCCTGATAAATATCCTGAAATAGCTTTTCATACTTTCCCTGCAGAAGTTCTTCTTTTAAAATCTTAGAGTCTTTCATTTGCTTTATCCTCCTGTTTATTCTTGTTTATCATAGCATACTTTTCCAAGAAAATATACATACCCTTTTTCTTTTTTCATAAACTGTATAGAATACCCGAATTGGGAGTAAGCACTTTTGAAAGCATTTTCAGCATTCAAGCGGAAACACCTGATTTTTCCACTGTTTCTCATACTTTTGACAGGTTCCTTTCTCTTTGTCTTTCGGAGCTGTCATCCAGAATCTGAAGACACACGTTTTGAAAAATACATAGAAAAGATTTTCCGGGAGGAAATGCAGACAAACACCCTCAATCTTCATTATACTCTGGCTTATCCGGAAGATTATGGGATTCAGGACTATGAGATCAGTCTGGGCACAATGGAACCGGAAGCACTGGAAAAAAGTCTTAAGGAAACGGAAAAATTCCACAAAATATTAGAGAGTTTTGATCCTTCCGGGATGTCCAGAGAAAATCAGATCCTCTATGATATCCTGTCGCTGGAATTCTCCTCCCAGGTTTCTCTTGGAAGCTCCTATCTTCTTCAGGAGCCCCTGGGACCCAATCTGGGAATCCAGGCCCAGCTCCCTATCCTGCTGTCAGAATATACCTTCCGCACTTCCGCGGATATCAAAGACTATTTTTCTCTTCTGGCCCAGCTGCCGGACTATTTCCAGGGAATCCTGGAATTTGAAAGGAAAAAAGCAGAAGAAGGACTTTTTATGAGCGATACCAGCGCAGACCGGATCATCCAGCAGTGTCAGAGTTTTATGGAAACAGGAAGGGAGAATTATCTCTGCACCATGTTTCAGCAGCGTGTGGATGAGCTTTTGGATAAGAAGCAGATCAGCAGCCAGCAGGCAGAATCCTTCATCCAAATGCATGAGAAGCTTATGGATCAGTTTGTTTTTCCCGCTTACCTTACACTTTCTCAGGGATTAGAAAAGCTGAAAGGACAGGGAAAAAACTCCGGAGGTCTTGTATATCTTGAAAATGGGAAAGATTATTATGAGTATCTGATTCAACGCACTGTGGGAGATTATCGTTCTCCTGAAAGAATCCTCCAGAGTCTTTTTGAACAGCTCCAGACAGATTATGGTAAAATACAGGCGCATCTGGCCGCAAATCCGGAAATCATAGCAAAATCCTACAGTCTTCCGGCTTCTGATCTCTCCCCGGAGCAGATGCTGGATTATCTTCAGCATGTTATCACAGATGACTTTCCCAGACTGGAGGTAGAAGACTACGAAATAAAATATGTGCCGGAGTCTATGGAGGAATTCTCCAGTCCGGCCTTTTACCTGACTCCTCCTGTAGATACTCTGACCCCTAATACGATCTATATTAATCAGTCCAGCCAGGTATCCCAGGCAGAGCTTTTCACCACTCTGGCCCATGAAGGATTTCCCGGCCACCTGTATCAGACTGTCTACTTTGGGGGACAGGAGCACCACCCGATCCGGGAGCTTTTAAGCTGCAGCGGATATATCGAGGGCTGGGCTACCTATGTGGAATCTCTGTCTTACGGCTATGCTTCTCCATTTCTCCATACAGATCCGGAGGTCATGGATTTTCTCTGTCTCAATCGCTCTATAAGCCTGTGTCTGTACTCTATTCTGGATCTGGGCATTCATTATCAAGGCTGGAATCTCCAGACCACCTCTGATACTCTGGGAGTTTTTGGGATCACAGACCAGGAGACCTGCAAAGAAATCTTCCAATATATTGTAGAAAATCCTGCCAATTATCTGAAATACTATCTGGGATATCTGAATTTTGTTTCTCTGAAAGACCGGGCACAAAAAGAAGCCGGAAACAGTTTCAGCCTAAAAGATTTCCACGAAGATCTTCTGGATATCGGTCCGGCTCCGTTTCCGGTAATAGAAAAATATTTGTTCAAAGAAGAATAGAAAAAGAATCCTGCAAAGCAGGATTCTCCGCCTGGGTTGGATCCCATAAACGACATTTTCCTATCCAACCCAGTGCGCTCCTTACGGAGCGTTCTCTTTTTGTAATTACCGGTAAGAATCAAAAAAAGTTCTCAGGTTCATCAATGATTTCACCAGAATTTCCTGTTGTTCTTCGTCCAGATCCTTCAGTACTGCCTGTATCATTCCATCATGGAATTTCATATGATGGGCATTGGCTTTCCGCCCTTTTTCCGTCAGGGAAATAAGGACTACCCGTCTATCTTCCTCGCTTCTCTCTCTGTGCACATATCCCTTCTTTACCAGGCTATTAATGGCAATGGTCAGTGTTCCCACTGTGACAGATACAATCTTTGCCACAGAAGACATATTTTTTGGTTCCTTTTCTCCAATAGCCTCAATAATATGCATATCATTAACAGAAATATCTTTAAACTCTGAAGTAATCAGTGCCTTGCTCTCTATATCCAGGATCTCCTGGAAAAGTTTTACAAGGATGTCATGCAGTACCTCGTAATTACTCATGCCATCACTCCTCTCAGACATATCGTCTGTATTCTTGATGGTTTTATTATATCCGATTCAACTATCAATTACAATCAAATTTTTTGATTATCAAAATATTTTTCAAAAAAATAAGGGACTACCCTGCTTGTTATGGATAATCCCCTGTCTTTATATTTCAAAATTTTAAGCAGATTTAATATTTTATTTTACGATCATTTCACCGTAGCACTCTTTTCCAGGAGCCAGAGCGTTAGATTCATCTGTGTCGATATGAGCTGCTGTAGCATAAGAAGCACTTACACGGACAACTACATCTCCGAATGTTAAAGAACGTCCGTTAGGAGATTCGATAGCAAGGCTTACGATCTGTTTATCTTTAACTCCTGCTGCTTCTGCATCTTCCGGTGTCATATGTACATGACGTTTTGCAGCGATAACTCCTTCTGTAAGTTCTACTTCTCCAGCAGGTCCAATCAGCTTACATGCACCGGAGCCAGCAATATCGCCGGACTCTCTGATAGGCGCTGTAACGCCAAGACTTCTTGCGTCTGTCAGAGAAACCTCTACCTGTGTATCTTTTCTTACAGGACCCAGAACAGACATTTTCTGGCTTCCTTTTGTTCCTACTACTTCTACTTTTTCTTCACAGGCAAACTGACCTGGCTGGCTTAACATTTTTTTCACTGTCAGTTCATGTCCTTTACCGAACAGAATCTCCAGATGCTCCTGTGATAAATGTACGTGTCTTGCAGATGTTTCTACTAATACTTTCATTTTGAAATCCTCCACTTTTTTATAATTATTAAATAATTATCCGTTATCTCTAATTATAGCTTTTTCCAAAAGGTTGTCAACGCATATGAAAGGATTTCTTACCGGGAATTTTGCATTTTTCAGGATACATGGTTTTCTGTAAATTTATTTTTCAAATACTGGTATTCTTCTACGATACCTCTCGTGATCTCATCTTCCTCCTGTTCATCATCCGGATGATAGATCCTCAGCAGGGCGAAATATCTTTTATCCAGCTCTTCCTCTGTTTTCAGGCCCTTAAAGTAATGGCCTCCTGCATCGTTTTCTTCCGTATCTTTCCCTTTATAGCCGCTGTCAAAAGCCGACCATTGAAAATCCGGCCTTTTATAAAAAGCCTTCCAGGTTTTGGAACTTCCCATATAGAACCGCCATATCCAGCTGCAGGCAGCTTCCAGGACCACCATTACCAGGCCTACACCGGCAACAGGAACATAAATAAGGCCTCCTGCCACACAGAGTGTCAGTACAATAGCGGCAATCCCGGGCCCGTTTCCCTGGATCTGAAGTGCAACCTCCACCAGGGCTGCTAAAGACACCACTACAGAAGACAAGATACATACAAAGGAAACTACGGTCCCCGAAATTTTCAAAAAATACTGGATGCAGCGGATCAGGATAAAGACTGCCGCTGCCGGGATTGCAAAAATCACCTTCAGTACGGTCAGAAAAATCTTCAGTATACGTCTGCCGTCAATTTTTTCCATTTTTTTACCTGCATTTCTAAATATTACATGTGTCACGAATTTCATCCTCTTTGTTCCTTTGAAATTCTGACATTTTTCTATCTTTTCTACAGGATTAGTGTACCATATTCCACAGGATTTTCACAGGATAAATTTTTAACAATATTCTCTGTCAAATACTCAGGTATTGTGGTCACTTACATGAAACTTTTTCAGATTTCCGATTTTCTGCCGTCTCTCTGCCAGGATTTTTTCCACATCTTCCAGAGGGATGCCAGACTCCACCATCATAACAAGGAGATGATAGATAAGATCGCATATTTCATTTGCCGTATCTTCATTTTTCCCGTTTTTTGCTGCAATAATAACTTCACTGCACTCCTCGCCGCATTTTTTCAAAATTTTGTCCAGTCCCTGTTCAAAAAGATAACAGGTATAGGATCCTTCTCTTTTTTCTTCTTTTCTTTCCTGGACTACCTGATACAGCCCTTCCATAACATCCATCATTTTTTCTCTTCCTCCCATAATTCTCTGAAAAAGCAGCTGTGAGCGCCGGTGTGGCAGGCCGCCCCTGTCTGGATCACAGTGATCAGCAGAGTATCTTCATCACAGTCTCCTTTTATGTCAACCACCTTCTGAACATGGCCGGATGTGGCCCCTTTATTCCACAGCTCTTGTCTGGAGCGGCTGTAAAACCAGGTGTAGCCTGTTTCAAAGGTCTTCCTGAGACTTTCCCGGTTCATATAGGCCAGCATCAAAACCTCTCCCGTATCTTTCTCCTGAACGATTGCCGGAAGCAGATTACTTTTCTTAAAATATTTTTCTATATCTATCATTGTCAGTTCCTTCTCACAGGGATATCCTGCTCTCTCAAATGTTCTTTTACCTGCTCTACAGTCAGTTCCCGGAAATGGAACAGGGAAGCCGCCAGAGCTGCATCTGCTCCGGTTTTCTCAAAAACCTCTGAAAAATGTTCCAGCTTTCCGCAGCCGCCGCTGGCGATCACGGGAATCGAAACCCGGTCACAGACTGCCTGGGTCAGTTCCAGGTCAAAGCCATCCCGGCATCCATCTGTATCCATAGAGGTCAGCAGAATCTCTCCTGCTCCCAGTTCCTGGCACCTTTTCGCCCATTCCAGAGCATCCAGTCCCGTATCTTTTCTTCCGCCATGGACCACCACACGAAAGACGCCATCTTCATCTCTTCTGGCATCAATGGCTGCTACCACACACTGACTTCCAAAGATTTTTGCCGCATCAGCAATAAGCTGCGGGTTCTTTACCGCCGCAGAGTTTACAGAAACCTTGTCTGCGCCTGCCCGAAGGATTTCCCGGAAATCGTCCACTGTGCGGATTCCTCCGCCTACAGTAAGGGGAACAAACACATGCCGGGCAGTTTTCCTGACCACATCGGTCATGGTCTTTCTTCCTTCATGAGTAGCGGTAATATCCAGAAAGCAGATTTCATCTGCTCCCTGTTTGTCATATTCTATAGCGCACTCCACTGGGTCTCCTACTTCTTTTATCCCCACAAAGTTTACACCTTTTACTACTTTTCCGTCCCTGACATCCAGGCAGGGAATGATTCTTTTGGCCAGCATCAGAATTCACCTGCCTTCTCAATGGCTTCTTTCAGGTTAATAGCGCCGGAATAAATGGATTTTCCACAGATACAGCCATACAGCCCCAGTTTCGCACAGTTTTCAATATCTTCTATAGACCGGACTCCGCCGCTGGCGATAACCCGGCAGGACACCGCATCATTTAACTGTTCCAGATGATCCAGGTTTACCCCGGTAAGGGTTCCGTCTCTGGAAATATCCGTGTAAATCAAAGTCTTAACTCCCATCTGTTCCATAGCCATAGCCAGCTCCAGGTAGCATACGGCACTGGTCTCCATCCAGCCTTCTGTGGCCACCATACCGTCTCTGGCATCAATTCCCACGGCAATCTTATCTCCGAATTCTTTCACCGCCTCTGCCACCAGTCGGGGATTTTTCACTGCCGCAGAACCCAGGATTATCCTGGAAATTCCCTCCTCCAGGTAGGATTCTATGGTCTTCATATCTCTGATCCCGCCGCCCAGCTCTGTATTCATGCCGGTTTCTTTGGCAATCCTCAGGAAAATATCCCGGTTTACCGGATAGGCGTCTTTGGCGCCGTTTAAATCAACCATATGTACCCACTTGGCCCCTTCACGGGCAAACTTCCTGGCTGTTTCAAAAGGATCTTCCGCTACTTTCTGGGCTGTGCCGTAGTCACCTTTAAGCAAACGGACACAGGTCTTATCTTTAATATCAATTGCAGGTAATACTATCATACTCTCACCAGCCTTGCAAAATTTTCTAACATTCTGAGTCCCGTCTTTCCGCTTTTCTCCGGATGAAACTGAGCTCCGTAAACCATTCCCCGGTGCACTAAAGCCGGGATCTTTTCTCCATATACTGTATAGCAGGATATATTTTCATCTGCTGTGTCAGCCCGGAAGGAATGAACAAAATATACATAAGGATCTTTCTCCATATCCTCGGTCATCGCACAGGGATTCAGCACCTGCAGGTCGTTCCAGCCCATATGGGGGATTTTCAGCCCCTTAGCGTCAATCTGGATTACCTGGCCGGGTATCAGTCCCAGGCCCTTTGTTTCTTTAAACTCGCAACTCTTTTCGAAAAGAAGCTGCATGCCCAGACAGATTCCCAGAAGGGGTTTCTTTAAGGCCTCACTGCATATTACCTCTGCCATCCCCTTTTTCTCCAGCATTTCCATAGCGTCAGGGAAGGCTCCCACCCCGGGAAGGATCAGCCCATCTGCTTTCTCAATTTCTTCTCTGTCCCCTGTGACGCAGTTTTCCACGCCCAGATAGTCCAGAGCATTTTTTACGCTGAACAGATTCCCTGCTCCATAATCTATGATTCCTATCATCACAACACTCCCTTTGAAGAAAGCACGCCTTTGTCTGTCTCTGTTACCGCTTCCCTCAAAGCATGGGCAAAGGCTTTAAATATGGCTTCTATTTTATGATGGTCATTTTCTCCGTACAACACTTTCAGATGAAGAGTAATCCCCGCCTGGAAAGCCAGAGCCCGGAAAAATTCTTTGACCATGCAGCAGTCCAGAGTTCCCACAGAAGGATTCTCAAAGCTGGCGTCAAAGACCAGAAAGGCTCTTCCGCTGACATCCAGGGCACAAAATCCAAGGGCTTCGTCCATAGGTATGTAGAAACTGCCGTATCTCCGGATGCCCCCTTTATCCTTCAGGGCTTCCTTTAAAGCCATTCCAAGAACAATCCCCAGATCTTCAATGCTGTGGTGACAGTCCACCTCCAGATCTCCCTTCATGGCAAGTTCAATGTCAAAACCACCATGGACACACAAAGCCTGCATCATATGGTCAAAAAATCCCACGCCGCAGCTCCCCTTATAGACCCCCTCTCCATCCAGGTCCCAGCTCAGGGATATCTGGGTCTCCCGGGTATTCCGCTGTATCTTTCCCACTCTCACGGCACTCCACTCCTTTCTTCTCTATGCAAGCAGTCTGTCTAAGGCCTGGACCAGTTCCTGGTTTTCTGCCCTGGATCCGGCAGATATACGCAGATAACCCTTCATGTTCCGGATAGAGATGCCTTCTTTTTTCAGGGCTTCATAGATTTCGCTGCTCCGGTCTGTTTTTATATACAGAAAATTGGTAGCTGTAGGGTACAGCTTCTGGATATCCTGTTTTTTCTCTGCCAAAACTTTCATAGCCTGATAAAGTTCCTGGGCAGAGGCCTTTATCTGAGCGGTACAGTTCTCTAAGTACTCTTTATGTCCCAGAATCACAGAGCCCACAGCCTGAGTCATGGAATTTACATTATAAGGCGCCTTCAAAGTTTTCAGGATATTTGTTATTCTGGCATTTGCCCCAGCGAATCCCAGGCGGATAGCCGCCATTCCAAAGGCCTTGGAACAGGTCTTCAGTACGATCAGATTCTCATAGTTTTCAATCTCATCTAGTACAGAGCCCTCTGAGAATTCCATGTAGGCCTCATCCACCACTACCATGGCATCTACGGCGCCTACGATCTTCAGGATATCTTCTCTGCTCATGGTCACCGCTGTGGGATTGCAGGGATTTGAAAATACCAGAAGCTTAGCATTGCACTGAGCCGCTTTTTCGATAATTTCTTCTGGGGTCACTTCCATATTTTCATCTTTGTTCAGAGCTTCTGCTCTGGCCCCCACCATACGGGTATAAAAAGTATACATACTGAAATCCGGAAGGATGGTCAGCATACAGTCTCCCTCTCCCAGAAAATTTGGAACTATAATAGAGATCAGCTCGTCTGAACCATTTCCTGCTGTGAGCAGTTCCGGCTTAACATGAAACAGCTCTCCGAATTTTCGGCACAGTTCTGTAGCATTGGGATCCGGATAGCGGTTAAACTCCACTTCAGAAACCGCCTTCAGGATTTCCTGTTTTATATTTTCCGGCATTTCCAAAAAGCTTTCATTGGCATCCAGCCGCACCCGGTAAATCTCTGTCACCGGGTCATATTTGGGCAGATTCTTCAGCTTTTCAGGCAATTCATAGCTCATGGGACTATCTCCTTTCAATTTTTTTCTTTTGCTTTTATATCTTTTTCCACCTTGCCGATCAGTTCTTCGATTTCTTTCTTCCGCAGTTTCATACTGGCAATATTTACGATCAGTCTGGCGCTGACCTGACAGATGTCCTCAATAACTTCCAATCCATTTTCTCTCAATGTGGTTCCCGTCTCCACAATGTCTACAATGGCATCGGCCAGACCAAGGACAGGGGCCAGCTCTACAGAGCCTTCAATCTTCACAAGGTCCACGTCCATATTTTTCCCTTCAAAAAAACTTTTTGCCACATTCATATATTTGCTGGCAATAGTCCTGGTCCGGTACCCCTGGTAAATATCAGTTCCTTTTAAAGCGGCCAGGGCAAAACGGCATCTGCCGAATCCCAGATCCGCTACCTCATAAAAGGTGCCTCCCTTTTCCATAATGGTGTCTTTTCCCACCACGCCCATATCGCAGACTCCCGTCTCCACATAGGTGACTACATCTGCCGCCTTTGCCAGAACGATTTCCAGTGACCCGTCCCCTATAGGCATGATCAGTTTTCTTCCTTTTTCTCTTACATTGGTACAGTCGTATCCCAGACGCTCCAGCATCTCTACGGTTTTATCTTCCAAACGTCCTTTTGTCAGTGCGATTCTAATTGGTCTCATTTTCCCCGGTTCCTTTCTCCATCTGATATTCTTCAATCTTCTCCCCTACCAGATGGACACGGAGGATTCCTCTTTTTTGGGCGTATTCCAGAGTTTCCTCCAAGGTGTCAAAGACACTGTTTTCCGCCATGATCCCCTTCTCCTCCAGTTCTTTCCGGTACTGAACACTGTCTGGAATGTACTTCAGATCCTGGGTAAAGACCAGGATTTTCGGCACAGGTTCCGGTTCCGGCTCTTTTCCCTGGCTGGCAAGGTCCACATTAAAGCCAAATCCAATGGCACAATGGTCTTCTCCAAACTGTCCCAGGAGTGTATCATATCTGCCTCCTGACAGAACCTGTTCTCCCAGTCCCCGGAAATATCCCCGGAATATGATCCCTGTATAGTACTCTGCCAGATTTACCAGGCCCAGGTCAATCAGTACCTTGTCACCCAGTCCCAGTTCCTGAAGGTATTCGTAAATCTGCTTTAAGTAATCCAGGCTTTCTCTGGCGCCGTTTTCGTCAAATAGTTCGTAGGCTTCCTGGAAAACCTCTGCTCCTCCGAAAAGTCTTGGCAGCCTTCTGAGAGCTCTGGCCGCCTTGTTATCTTTGGCTTTTCCGAGAATATCTGACAGAGCTGCATAGTTCTTCTGTTCCACCAGCTGGCGGATTTCTTCTTTGGTATCGTCGTCAGCATCCAGGCTGTCCATGATAGCCTTAAAATATCCGATATGGCAAAGCTCCAGACGGTATCTTCCTTCGCTGACTTTATCCAGACTTCTGGCCGCCAGCTCTACCACCTCCAGGTCTCCCCGCAGAGGCGAGCCGCCGATAAGTTCGATCCCCACCTGGTTAATCTCTACGCTCTTGCTTTTTCTCTCAGGAAATCCCCGGTATATATTATGGTTATAGTAAAGTCTCAGTGGTTTCGGCAGTCCTTTCAGCCTTGTAGCTGTCAGTCTGGCTACCGGAGCCGTACAGTCCGGGCAGAGCACCATCAGTCTTCCTTTGGCGTCTGTCAGCTTATACATGGATTCCTTGGGCAGGTATTTCGCCGCTTTCCCAAAGACATCATAGAACTCAAGGGCCGGCGTCATTACTCTGCGATAACCCTGAGCCACAAACAGGTCTTTTAATGTTTTTGTCACCTGAGAACGCTGGTCACACTCTCCAAAAAGAAGGTCCCTGGTTCCGTCTGGTGTTATTTTGTCATAATATCTCATGATTTTGTCCCCTTCACTTTAACGTGCTACCATATTATCATTATAGAGTTTTTATGTCAATATTTTTCATTTTTACTATGTTAACGCGGCACAACTATGTTTTTATTATAGCAGAATCAGATTTTATTGTATAGCAAAAAACTGAGAGCCAGGAATCCACCTGTCTCTCAGTTTTTATATCTCTGATCTGTTTACCTGAGCATCAGCCCCGCCAGGACCACACTGGCTGCAATTCCTCCAAAAGTAGCCAATAGGGCCCCTGCTATGGTATATCTGGTCTTATTCACTCTGGCTGCGATAAAGTATACAGAAACTGTATAAAAAATAGTTTCTGTACAGGACATCATGATCGAAGCGATGAGGCCTATCCGGGAGTCGGTTCCAAACTCCTTAAAAATGTCCAGGACCAGGCCGGTAGCTGCACTGGAAGAAAACATCCGTACGATAGTCAGAGGCACCAGTTCTCCTGGAAAACCAGCATATTCTGTGATCTTCCCGATCCCCTCTCCTATGAGATCCAGAAATCCGGAAGCCCTGAGGACTCCCACGGCCACCATGAGCCCGATCAGGGTAGGAAGGATTCCCACTACTGTTTTCAGCCCATCTTTCGCTCCTTTTACAAATTCCTCATATACTTTGCATTTATTCAGCAGTCCATAGGACACAATGTAAAAAATTACCAGAGGGATACTGATCTGGGAAAGGAAAACTAAAATCTTCATGTTTCACCTTCCGGCCTTTTCTTTTATTTTACGCGGAAAGACCATATTTTATCCTCTATTTCTTAAAGCAGTTCACCATAGCGCCGTACATATGCCTTCTTCAGGCTGGTCGCCAATGCTATATACAGCAGGATACACGGGAGCAGATAAGCAAAATAGCTTATGGGCAGGGGTGCAAATCCCAGCAAAGTGCCAAAAGCTGTAAATGGAATGATTGTAAGCACTGCAATTCCCGCACAGGTAAGCATAGTCAAAGGAGCAGAAGCTCTGCTCTGTATAAAAGGAATCTTGGGTGTACGGATCATATGGATAACCAGTGTCTGGCTCCACATAGATTCCACAAACCATCCAGCCTGAAACATAGCAGCGTAAGCAGTCTGCATTTGAGTCAATTCGGCACCGCTGAAATGATTTTCCAGGTTGTTATACAAAACACCTCCGGACACAAACAATGGGCAGAATATAAAGTACATGAAAATATATGTTGTAAAGTCAAAGATAGAGCTGGCAGGCCCGATCCAGGCCATAAAACTGCCCACAGAAGAAGCGTCCCATTTACGAGGTATACGCAGGAACTCTTCATCTACATTATCCCAGGGAATTGCCGTGCAGGACAGATCATAGATCAGATTGAGGAAAATCAGCTGCACGCTCATCATGGGAAGAAACGGCAGCAACGCTGACGCTGCCAGAACAGAAAACATATTTCCGAAATTTGAAGAGGCTGTCATCTTAATGTACTTGATCATGTTTGCATAGGTTTTTCGACCCTCGATAATTCCCTGCTCCAGGACCATCAGGTCTTTCTCCAGCAAAATAATGTCTGCCGATTCTTTTGCTACGTCTACGGCAGTATCAACGGAAATACCGATATCCGCTGATTTCATAGCGGCTGCATCATTCACTCCGTCTCCCATATAGCCTACGGTATGCCCGCTTTCCCGGAGGATGGAAACCACCCGGACTTTCTGATCTGGCGTCAGTTTTGCAAATACATCTGTTGATTCTGCTGCTCTCGCAAGCTCTTCGTCTTTCATATTGTCTATATCCGGGCCAAGAAGCATGTTACGGACTTTTAGACCTACCTGTTTACAGATCGTGCGGGTGACTTTATCATTATCTCCTGTCAGGATCTTTGTTGTGACGCCATACTCTTTGAGAGCCCTGATCGCATCTGCTGTGGATTCCTTAGGAGGGTCAAGGAAAGCCAGGTAGCCAAGCAATACCATATCACATTCATCCTTGACGCCAAATATTCCCACCGGAGAAGGATTGCTCTTCTGCGCAATGGCTAAAACACGGAATCCATTATCATTCAGATCATCTACTGTTCTTAGAATCCTTCTGCGGATTTCATCCGTCAAGGGCCTTACCTGTCCTCCCCGTTCTGCAAATGTACAGATAGAAAGCATTTCTTCTACTGCACCCTTAGTAACCATCTGTGTCTTTCCTTTTTTATCCTGTACCACAGTGCTCAGACGGCGGCGGTTGAAGTCAAAAGGGATTTCATCCACTTTCACATAGGTTTCAGACAGATCTGCAAGCTGGGGATTTTCAGATTCCTCTTCTTCAGTCTTGCGGATGATCGCCAGGTCCATCAGATTTTTATATCCTGTCTGAAAATAGCTGTTCAGGTAAGCATGGCGCAGTACCCTTGCATCATCTTTTCCGTCTACGTTCCAATGGTATTCCAGCACAACCTGATCCTGGGTCAGAGTTCCGGTTTTATCTGTACAGAGAATGTCTATGGCACCGAAATTCTGGATAGAATTAAGGTTTTTGACAATCGTCTGTTTCTTGCTCATAGATACGGCTCCCTTAGCCAGGCAGGTGGTCACGATCATGGGGAGCATTTCCGGTGTCAGGCCAACTGCAATAGAAATGCCAAACAGGAAGGCTTCCAGCCAGTCTCCTTTTGTTATGCCATTAACAAAAAACACCAGAGGGACCATGACCATCATAAAACGGATCAGTACCCAGGAAACTGCATTAACCCCTTTGGTAAAGCTGGTTTCTACTGCCTCTTCAGCTACTGCAGAAGCCATTGTCCCAAAGAGGGTATGGTCCCCTACACGGACGACAACTGCCGTTGCGCTGCCGGAAATAACATTGCTCCCCATAAAGGCTATATTGCTGTAGTCTGTAATGGCGTCCTGCTCCGTCTTTATCATTTCAGGTGTTTTCTCAACAGGTTCACTTTCGCCGGTAAGACTTGCCTGACTGACAAATAAGTCTTTTGCATCCAAAATCCTTATATCTGCAGGAATCATATCTCCTACTGACAAGTGTACAATATCACCGACTACCAGGTCATCCATAGGAATTTCCATTGCTTTTTCTCCTTTGCGGCTGACCGTACAAGTAGTGGTAATCATAGCCAGCAGCTTTTCAGCAGCGCTGCCGCTTCTGGATTCCTGAATAAATCGAAGAGTACCGGAAATCAATACCATTGTGAGAATAATGACTACCGTCAGACAGTCAAAATCTGCCGGCGTATTGCCAAACATAGAAAACCAGGGAAATATCATATCCGTAATAGCCGATACCGCTGCCAGACAGAGTAAAATAGCCGTAAATGGATTCAGAAACGCACCGGCCAGGCGTTTTGGCAGAGATTTTTTCTTTTCGTGGGTCACCCTGTTCGTCCCATATTTACTGCGGCTGGCGGCTGCCTCCTCCTCATCCAGTCCCCGCAGCGTGGTATGCAGATTTTTCAGCACTGCCTTAACAGAGCTCATGGCTGCAGTCTGAATGCAGCGATTTTCTTCTCTGTCCAGGATTACTTTTTCTAAGGTCATGTCAGCAGCCTGAGGATTTTTTTTCATATTCATTGGTTCTTACCTCCTTCCCCTATTATCTGAAAATAGTATAAAAAAACCGCAGGGAAGATCACATGACTAAAATCTTGCGATTTCCTTGCGATTTGTTAAGAATTAAAGTTTAAAGCCTGTCGTTGAATTTATATCCTATGCCCCAGATGGTCAAAATATACTCGGGAGCGTCTGGATTTGGTTCGATCTTTTTCCTGAGTTTTCGGATAAACGCCATAATATTGCTGTCATCCAGCAGGTAACTGCTTTCCCATACTGCCTGATATATCTGCTCCTTTGTAAAAACCTCTCCCCGGTTCCGGGCCAGAAAATATAAAATATCAAATTCTTTAGGTGTCAGTGATATTTCCCCGTTATCCCGGGTTACCTTTCGAGATCTTGCATAAATGGCCAGATTTCCGCATTGGATGACATCATTTACAGGCAGCGGCGTTTCTCCATCTCCCAGTTCCAGCATAAGGGAGCTGGAGGCTCCGCTCAGTAAGTCTTCAATCCCTTCTGCCAGTTCTTCTTTCCCCTGAATATCTGGTGCGGAAATCCGCAGTTTTTCATGAAGCCATTTAAGCAGGGAGGAATCCAGACTGATCAGGCCAATGTTCTTTTTCATGTGAGACTCCTCCTTTCCTTAACACAGTTCATGGTATTTTTTTACATACCAGCCTTTTGCCAGAGTAACCAGCAGCAAATACAAAAGTACGGCCCCTATCAGAAAGCCAAAATAGAAAAGCGGCAAAGCTGTCAGACCGATCAGCTCTCCCAGAGGGGTAAAGGTCAAAACAGTAAAAAGCAGGATTCCCAGTGTAGTGACCAGCATCATGGGAGGGGAGGGCTTACTTTGGAACAGAGGTATTTTTTTCGTCCGCAGCAAATGCAGGATCAGGGTCTGAGACCACATAGATTCCAAAAACCATCCGGTCTGAAAAAGAGCTATAAATCTGGCCTGTTCAGCAGTCCCGGATAATGACCAATAACTGCCGCCGCATACTGCAGGACAGCAGACGAAAAACAGGAATACAAAAGTCAGAAGGTCAAAGATCGTACTGATAGGGCCAAAAAATCTCATAAAACGCCCTAGAGTCCGTCCAGACCACTCTAAGGGCTTTGAGCAGGCATCCTGGTCCACATGATCCCAGGGAAGGACAAGACAAAGGGTATCGTAAAGAAGATTCAGGAGCAGGAGCTGCACAGAAGTCATTGGAAAAAAGGGCAGCAATATGCCTGCAGCTACAATGGATAAAATATTGCCAAAGTTGGAAGAGGCCGTAATCCTGATATATTTGGACATATTGGAAAAGGCCTTTCGTCCTTCCAAAATCCCCTCCTCCAATACATTCAGATCCTTCTTCAATAAAATTACATCTGCACTCTCTTTAACAGCTTCTGCCGCCGTATCTACAGAAATTCCCACATCTGATTCCACTATCGCAGGCAGGTCATTCATTCCATCTCCCAAAAATCCGACGGTATGTCCGTTTTCCTGTAAGACTTGGAGGATTGTGACCTTTTGTTTCGGAGACAGTTCTGCAAAAACCGCTGTATTTTCAATGCAGATCATCTTTTCATCTTCTGACAGGGTATCCATTTCCCTGCCAGTCAGGATCTGTGCCTCCTGGATTCCCAGACGCCGGCAGACAGACGCCGTAATATCCTTCTGGTCTCCCGTCAGTACTTTGATTTCCACATGAAGGTTTTTCAGCTTTTGGATTGCGTCAGTGGCTGTTTTTTTAGGCGCGTCAAAAAATGCCAGATACCCCAAAAGAGTCAGTTCCTGTTCATCTCCTGCATCCATTTCTTCTCTATCTGTTTTCTTATAAGCCACTGCCAGGACCTTCATGCCGTCCTCCAGCATTTCATCCACAATGGCATGGATACTGGAAAAACCGTCCGTTTCCATCAGGCTTCGTTTTCCCTTGTACTCAATATAACGGCAGCGTCTGCATACATCATCTATACTCCCTTTGACGATCAGCAGGTTCTGACCTTTGTTCTTTACAAGGACACTGGCAAACTTTCTATCATAATCAAATGGCTGCTCATCCAGTTTCAGATACTGTCGGGCAAGTTCAGCAAAATGAGTTTCATGCTCTGGCATCTCCCGGCATCTGAGGACGGCGGTATCCAGATGGTTGGCCACTCCAGTATGATACAGACTGTTCAGGTAACCATAGTCCAGCACCATTTCACTTTCATTTCCCAGAATATCCATATAGTATTCCAGCAAAATCCTGTCACCTGTCAAGGTACCTGTCTTATCTACACAAAGTACATCCATGCTGCCGAATCCCTGCATGGCATTGATGTTTTTCACTACAGTCTGTTTTTGTCCCATGGCAGCACAGCCCTTTGCAAGACAGGCATTAATAACCATAGGCAGCAATTCTGGCGTCAGTCCCACCGCTGCAGACAGCCCGAACAAGAATGCAGAAAACCAATTTCCTTTTGTCAGTCCCCAGGCTGCGAAAACAACCGGGACCAATACTGCCATAAAGCGGATCAGTACCCATGCAATAGAGTTAGCGCCCTGGTCAAATCTGTTTTTTCGATTTGATTCTTCCCCGGAGAAACCTCCGTAAACCGTATCCTGGCCTACTGCCAGTACCACCCCTTCTGCCGCTCCCCCAGTCACAGAGGAGCCCATGAATCCAATATTGCTGTATTGGTTATAAGTTTTGGATTTTTCCATGGGCAGGATACCGGCATCTTTTTCCAGTATGGCGCTTTCTCCTGTAATAACCGATTGTGAGACAAACAAATCCTTTGTCCATGTCAGACGTATATCTGCCGGAATACGGTCTCCGGCAAAAAGACGGACTACATCTCCCACCACCAGATCTGAAGAAGAAATCTCCTTCCATTCTCCATCTCTGCGTACAGTCACAGTAGAATGGAGCAGACTTGTCAGATGATCTGCAGTACGTTTTGCACGCATTTCCTGGATAAAGCGCAGTATTCCGCTGACCAGCAGCATAGACAGGATTATCATAACTGTAGTCAGATCCCGGCTGAAATTTGATGCAAGAATCACATCTGTTATAAATGAAATAACCGCTAAAATAAATAAAATAATTGTAAACGGATTGATAAAGGCTCTCTTCAGTCGATATAAAACAGAGTCCCTGGCTCGTCCTGCTAACAGATTACTGCCATACTGACGGCGCCTTTTTTCAATCTGCTCAGTGTCATATCCCTTCCCGGAAATTTGAAGATCACGATATAATATATCGATTCCTGTATGTGCATAGTGAAAAACCCGTCGGTGGATCGACCTGTCATTTTTCATCTCTCTCGCCTCCAAATATTTTTCTAGTCCTCTTTTATGTCTACTGAAAAAGTTCATAATAAAATATGTATTGCTGCATCACGCCGCTGCAGTCTTTGTATCTGTCAAAAGGAAATCCCTGGGGATAGTGTTTTTCCAGGGCCTGACGTATATGGGTATCTACAGGAAAAGCCTCCATCTGATGAAGGGCAAAGAGGCAGATGCAGTCTGCCACCTTCTCTCCCACTCCGTAAAGTTTCAGCAGTTCTTCTCTGGCTTCCGGATACTTCATATTCCGGACCGCCTCCAGAGAAATTTCTCCGTCCATGACCATTCTGGCTGTTTTCTTTATATACCGGCTCCGATATCCCAGATTACAGTCCCTCAGATCCTCTTCCCTGGCCTTTGCCAGGGCTTCCGGCCTAGGGAATGTATCATAAGTTCTCCCCTGACTGTTCTGCCGCCTCTCCCCGTATCTTTCGCAGATATTGGCAATGCACCTGCGTATCCGGGGGATATTGTTCTGCTGGGAAATAAGAAATGACACGATCATCTCCCACAGGTCCTGGTGAAGAATACGGATGCCCTGTCCCAGCCGGGCCGCCTTTGCAAGATACTGATCTTTTTCGTCAATCTCCCGTATAAACTTTCCATAGTCTGTTTGCAAGTCAAAATAGTCCTTCCAGAATCCTTCCATATCCTCCCGGGAACAGTAAAATTCACATTCCTGTCCATGCTGGCAGATTTCCAGATACTTTTCTGCCGCCAGAATCCCGAACCTTCCCTCTCCCAGATCTTCCATGCGGAAACACTGTCCTGAACGGTGGATCTGAGCAATCTCAAAATTTTCCAGCTGTATTTTTATCTTCTGCTCCATTATTTTCTATCCTCTTCCTGTTGTTTTCCACTTTCCTGTCCGGTACCTGGCAAAAGATATGAGATAATTTGCCAGCCATCCCATAGGAACCGCATACCACACAAAAGCAATACCGAATCTGGGGGCCATGGTTACCGCCACCACTACCCGGATGCAGAGGTTCACCATGTTGGCAATGGTAAACACCTTCATATCTCCTGCACCTCTTAAAAGACCATCTGTAATCATCTTCAGACCGATAAAGCTGAAGAAAAATCCAATAAACCGCATATAGGACATACCGGTGTTCATGGCAAGGACCGTTCCCTCTTCTCCCAGAAACATGGCTATAAGAGGTCTGTAGAATAGTTCCAGGGTCACACAGAGAAGGATTCCAAATCCAAAAACAATCCCATAAGCCGTATGATACCCTTTCACTGCCCGTTCCTGTTTCCCTGCCCCCAGGTTCTGGGCAGTATAGGAAGACATCACATTTCCCATGGCGGCCATGGGTACGATACAGATGCTTTCAATCCGCATTCCCGCAGAGTATCCTGCCAGCATCTGGGCCCCAAAACTATTCACCACAGACTGGACCAGCATCATGCCGATAGAGACTGTAGACTGCTGGAGGATGGAGGGAAGGGCAATCCCGCACATTTCTCCCAATTCCCTTTTGTCAAACCATTGGCTTTGTTCTCCCCCTTCATAGCTTTTCATTTCCCCTGCAAAAATCAAAAAAGCCATAACCGCAGAGATTCCCTGGGCGATCAGAGTTGCCCAGGCCACACCTGCCACCCCCATGTGAAAGCTGTACACCATGATCACATCCAGCACTACATTAAACACCGAGGAAAAAATAAGCAGATACAGCGGAATCCTGGATTTTCCCAGAGCGTTGAACATAGATGCCAGCACATTATACATAAACAGGAAAGGCAGCCCAATAAAATAAATATTCAGATATTCCGTGGCATCCTCCATAATATTCTCCGGCGTGTTCAGAAGCTCCATGATCTCTTTTCCCAAGAGAAGTCCCGCTCCTCCCAGCACAATGCTCACCGCCAGAAAAGAAAGCAGTGCCGTGCTCACAGAAGTCTTCATTCTTTTATAGTTTCTGCCGCCGAAATACCGGCTGGTCAGCACCGAAGCCCCCATTCCGCCGCCAATGGCAATGGATATAAACACATTTGTCAGAGAATATGAGGCGCCCACTGCCGCCAGAGCATTCTCCCCTACAAACCTTCCCACCACAACAGAGTCCACCATGGTGTAAAACTGCTGAAACAAATTTCCTATGATCATGGGAAAAGCAAAAAGTAACAAAGCTTTTAAAGGCTTCTCCCGAATCAGATATTCCTTTTCCATTTTTATCTCCTGTTTCTTGTAGCCAAAACCCCTCGTGGGAATAAACTTCTATGTCTGCTACTCTTTTTCAATATGGTTTTCTTCTATAAATTCTTTAATAACATCAGAAAATACTTTGCCATACTTCTGGTATTTATTATTCCCCACGCCATTGATCTCTAACATCTCTTCTCTTGTTATAGGAAGATAGGAGCTCATTTCCCGAAGGGTCTTATCAGAGAAAATAATATACGGCGGTATATGAGCCTCCTGGGCCATCTGATACCGTTTTTGCCGCAGCAGTTCAAAGAGCTGAGGATATTTGGTTTCTTCGCTTCTCTTTGCCTTCTGTTTTTTCGGTCTGCTCTCTTCTTTTTCCTGCTGCCTGGGCAGTTTCAGGGCTACTGTCTCCGGCTGCTCCGCCTCCAGAAAATCCCTTCCCTTTTCTCCCAATTTCAGTACAGGGTAATCTCCTGAAGTAAGGACCAGATAATCTTTCACCAGCAGATCATTGATGATCTGACGGATACGGGCGGCAGTGGTTTTATTCAGTTCCCCGTAATGTGGATTTTCCTCCAGTCCAAACTGCCGGACTTTCTCTGTCCTGGCCCCATGTACGCCGTCGCAGACAGCCACGATTCCATACCTCTCTCTTGTAGACTTTACTAGCCCCAGGATACTTCTTGTCTCTTCTGTCACATCCAGATCTTCAAATTCCGTAAGACAGTTCTTGCAATTTCCACAGTAATTGCCTCCGTATTCTCCGAAGTATCGGAGGATGTATTCTCTGAGACATTCATTGGTGAAGCAGTAAAAAGTCATTTTCCGCAACCTCTCCATATTTCGCTCCCGGATAAGAGCCTGTTCTTCAAAATCCAGTTCTTCATTTCCCTGCTGCTGGATCAGAAATTCATTCATCTTTACGTCCTGAGCTTTATAGTAAAGGATACATTCTCCAGGCTCTCCATCACGTCCGGCCCTGCCTGCTTCCTGGTAATAGCTCTCAATATCCTTAGGCATATTATAATGGATCACAAACCGGACATTTGATTTGTCAATTCCCATGCCAAAGGCGTTGGTAGCCACCATGATGGGCTTTCTGTCATAGATAAACCCCTCCTGGTTTTCCTTCTTTTCCCTGTCAGAAAGCCCTGCGTGATAACGTACTGCCGGGTAACCTGCCTCCAGAAGGGCTTCCTGTACTTCTTCCACTGTCTTCCTGGTATTACAGTAGATAATGCCGCTTTTCTCCGGATTTTTCCTCAGATATTCCAGCAGGGCATTCATTTTATCTTTAGGCTTTTCCACAGCAAAATACAGGTTCTTCCTGTCATAGCCTGTAACCATAACCTTGGGATTTTGGAGGCCCAGGATACAGAGAATATCTTCTCTTACTGCTTTCGTAGCCGTGGCTGTGTAAGCCCCGATTACCGGGCGATGGGGAAGCTGGCTGATAAAATCCACAATTTTTAAATAGCTTGGGCGAAAATCCTGACCCCACTGGGAAATACAGTGAGCCTCGTCTACTGCCACCATGGAAATCTCCACTGCCTGGATCAGAGAAAGAAAAGACTCTGTCATCAGCCGCTCCGGGGCCACATAGATGATCTTATATCTGCCCTGTCTGGCCAGCTCCATAGCTTTCCTGTACTGTCCTTCTGTAAGGGAGCTGTTTATGTAAGCTGCATGGACTCCTGCCGCATTCAGGGCGGACACCTGGTCCTTCATCAGGGAAATCAGGGGCGAGACCACAACAGTAATGCCCGGAAAAAGAAGGGCCGGCACCTGAAAGCAAAGGGACTTGCCTGCTCCCGTAGGCATGATCCCCAGCACATCCCGTCCGGAAAGGGTACTGTCTACCAAAGTTTCCTGCCCTTCCCGGAAAGTATCATATCCAAAAATCTGTTTTAGTATTTCAAATTTATTCATAATCCTCCTTAGATATCTGCAAAACCTATCATATATAAATCCTATTGTATCAGAAAAATCCCTGAAAGAATAGAAAAGCTGAAATTCTATGATGGATTACGAAAAAATGGGTAAACGGATCAAAAGATATGAAAATGTTTACAGGGTGCTATTTCTAGCACCCTGCACTGATCACAAAAACTTCTGCATATCCTTCATCAAAGATTCCTCTGTACGCACAATATCTTTAGCCAGGTTCATGCTCTGTCCCGAGGCATTTTTGTATTCATTGATATAGCCTCCCAGAGTCTGGATTCCCATATTGCAGCCATCCATGACCAGTTTTGCCACCTGACTGCTGTCATCTTTCATCATCAGTTTCATCTCTGTGGTCAGTTTCGAAAAAGCTGAAGCCATCATTCCCGGTTCTTTCTCCTGACTGCCCTCTTCCAAAAGCATCTTGGCAGCTTTCTCTTCATATGCCTTATGTTTCTTGTCATAGGTATCCATAAGTTCTTTCAGCTCTTCGTTCTTTACATAATCCCTCATCTGATCAAAACTGTTGATTGCCATTTTACAGCCCAGGCTGCACTCCCGCAAAAGCCCTCTGGTCTGTGCGTCCATTATAATCCCTTCTTTCCTGTTTTTTCTTTTTACAGCATCAGTCAGGTTCCAACATCCCTGTGTATAATCTGATACCCTCTGTCAAAAACAGTATTCCCAAAAAATTTCTTCTATACTCCTTACTTAATCAATATCTCAGTTTCCAGCTGAGGCTCTTCCGGAGTTCCGGTGACAGTCAGTCTTCTCTCCTGTCCCTCAAAGGTATAGTCCTGGGTATAGATTCCATTTTCCCTGAGCTGGTCTGTAATATCTATCTCCGTATCACCTATGTTCAGGCCCAGTCGCCTGCTGTCTTCATGATAAACCAGCGTCACATAATATTCTCCATCTTCACCATATTCATGGACCACGGTGATCTGGGTACCGTCCTCGGCGTGAAGCACCGTCTCATAGGGAGTGGAAGCTTCTTTGTCTACTGTCAGATTCTTAAACACCATAGCAATCTGCTGGGCCGCTTCCCCTGCCAGCTGTCGGACATCTGTATCAGAAGCCGCCAGAACTCCTACAGATAAAGAACAGGTCAGCACCACAGCTGCTGCTGCACCTGCAAATGCTTTTCTTTTCAATCTTGGATATTTTTTCGGCTTTGTCATTTTATAAACCTCCTTCACAGCTCCACTGGAAGGTGTCAGATGGCCGCAGGCCTTTTGATATATTTTTTTTGGGAATTCTTCATTCATAATTTACCTCCTCCAGCAGTTTTTTCAATCTTTTACGTGCTCTGGAAAGCCAGGTCTGAATGGTGGAAGGACTTTTTCCCAGCATATCCCCAATGTCTGCCACGGAATATTCTTCATAATAATACAGATAGATGGGAACCCGGTATTTTCTGGGCAGCCGGAAAATCTGCTCCAGAAGTTCTTTTTCCCTTATTCTTTCATATCCCTCTGCCCCAGCCTGTCCTTGTTCCTTTTCCTCTTCCTCCTGACAAAAATCCATTCGCTTTTTCCATGGAGAGGCGATCAGCCTTTTACATTCATTCACCGTAACATGGACCAGCCAGTGCTTCAGATGCTCTTCGCTGTCAAATTCCGGATTTTTCTGATAAAGCCTCATAAAAACTGTCTGCATAACGTCCTCTGCGTCATGGGTGTTTCTGCAGTCATGGAGAGCAATCCGGTAAACCATATCCTGATACTGAGCCACAATTTCAATATATCTGATTTCTTCCACTATTTCATACCTCGCAGGCGCCCTGTACTTTTCCTATTGTGAAAAGCCTTTCACCTATAATACCCGAAAGGCCAGGAAAAAATCTCATTTTTTCCAGAAAAGTTTTTCAAACGAAAAAAGAGCCCCTGCAAGATTACTCTCACCCTGGGACTCTCTGCATTTTTTGTCCTGTCATTTTACTGTGAAAACTGGAAGTTGCTTTACTCATGTTCTATAAATCCAACGACTGAAAAAATCAGTCCCACAATGCCTATTCCAATTTTTTTCATAAATAATAAGTCCTCCTTTGCAAATTAGGATTCCTATGTATTTTACAGGAACCAATTAAAAGGATTCAACAGTTCAAAGAAAAGGTGCAGGAAAGTATCCTTGAGTTTTTCTTTGGCATATGTTTTTCCCTTTCTTAGGCCAAAAAGCGCCCGTACAAATGAAATTAGTGTAATCACTGGAACATATATTATCAATACCAAAATTATAATCCAGAATACTTCCATACAAATACTTTATCTCCTCTGTAAATGGGGGGATGATCTTCTCTGGGAATAAATCATGTTTTCTCATTCCAGGCCACAGCAGTTAAAGTTTCTACCTCTCTATCCGTCCTTGTCTCCCTTTACCTTTGAAGAATCCTCCATTCAGTCCCAGGCTCTTTTTCTTTCCTGAAAAGTCTTCACTGACCATAAGCTGGATCCTGAAATCAAATTTCTCCCACTCCATAAATCCCACTGTAAAGGGATGTTCCTCCACTGCCAGGATCTCCATGCCTTCCTTGGAAAATCTGGGGTATTTTCCCCGAAATCCCCGGCGGTACAGCTCTTCTTCCACATGGAGCCGTTCCTTTTCTATCCGTTCATTCATTTCTTTTCCATAATCCCGCTTTTTGTACTGGATGGATTCTTGGCAGACCAGCTCTCTGATCTTTTCATAAAGCTTCTGGCTGCAGGGACTTTCCATTCTGTAGATAATCACCTTTTCCAGGAAAATCAGGGGCACTTTCTCATAGATTCCTGCCAGAAATGCCATAGCTTTGTCTCCCGCCAGACCGGCGATTCTCCTCATCTCTGCTGCTCCCTGGACAGTATCTGGATAATACGGATCCAGAGATTCTTTTATAGGACTCCAATACCGAAAAGGCCGGAATTCCATAAGCCGCATCAGTTCCTGTTCCCTTGAGGTACACATGGCTTCCCCAAAATACTCATATTTATCATAGACTGTTCCCAGCATATAGACCAGCTGCCGCCACTGCTCCTGACCCTTTTCCTTCAGCCAGAAATGTCCGATCTGATGGTATTGGTATCCTTCCAGTTTTACCTGGATTTCCCAAAACCAGAGGGTAAAAATATTTTCTTCTCCCTGATGTACCACCAGAACTTTCTCCTCTTCCTTAAAAGAAAGATATCCCACAGTACATGACTCATATCCGGTGAGATATTCTCCGGTACATCTGCAGTCTGTAAGGACCAGATAACATTCCAGAGCATCGTTCATCATATAGGGGACATACCCCTGCCCCTGGCGGATATAAAGCTCAAATACCTCTTTATCAAAGATTTCTTTCAGCTTTTGAAATCCTTCCTCCATGTCCGGAGTAACTCCGGCAAGTTTTTCCATGCTGTCTGTCATATCCTTATCTTTCCTTTCAGTCATGGCGCTGGAAAGGATCATCGAAGGTTTCGCAGAACCGGGCGGCAAAAGCCGGTTCTTCCCCCTTTGCATAGAGATGAGATACATCCCCGTAGGACCTCATACGGAATAATGCAATTCCCTCCCGTCTTTCCTCAGTGATCACCGACGTTACAGAACTGGGTGCCGCCACGAAATGGTGCCACAGGATCATCGGAGAAATATGCAAAAGGTGAGTTAAAAGTACGCATCCCAGACCAAAGTGACAAAAGAAAGCCAGCTTATCCTTATTAGCCCTTTCAACCCTGTAATAATTTTCTTCTCTCACATAACCGTGTTCCTTTAATAGCCTGTCAAAATTTTCTGTTACCCAGTCATACTCAGCTTTAACATCTTCCTCCTGAAATACCGGTGCCTTCCACCAGTTATCATAGTCATAAAATTCCGGATTCTTCGTCCAGTCCTGAGGCAGCCAGTCCCAGGAGATCATTTTCTTCTCCGTTACATCCGGTCTGTTGATCCTGGGGCTAAATTCCCGCAGCCATGGGCAGACAACAGCCTCTCTGTTTAATTTTTTCAACGTGCAGGAAGCGGTATCTCTGGCCCTTCCAAGGGGAGATACGTAAAAATCCTGAATGTCCATTTTTACCAGCTTTTCTGAAAGGTACTCCGCCTCCTTCCAGCCTTTTTCCGTAAGAGAATCTATAGTATAATCCGGGTCTCCGTGTCTGATGATCAATAATTCCATTTTTTGTTCCTTTCTGGTATCCTGCTTTTTCTCAAAGTAGTTCCATTTCTTTTTTCTTCCCTATCTCCCCCAATGGATTCATTGTAGCATTGGTCTGCCTCCTTGACAAGAACTCCCGCTGGTAAGGAGATTTCCTCTTTCGGTAAGCAGCACAGGCCTCTCCTTTCCCGGCATATTTGCTTTTCAGCGACAGCGGCCTCTCACAGCGGTATCTTCATTACCACCTCTGCTCCCCCGGTTTTCCTGGAATTTCCCAGGGTCAGTGTTCCCTTATGCTGTATCACAATAGTATTTGCAATATACAATCTCATTCCATAATGCGGTTTGGAACTTCTGCTTTTATCGCCCATATAAAACTTTTTTATTCTACCTGCTGTGTTCCCTCGCCGAAATAGTAATATGCTTTTCCATTCTCCAGAGTAATTCCCTTTGCCCTGGCAAGTTCCTCTACGGTCACCAGCTTGAAACCCTTTGCCACCAGCTCTGGTATCATGCGGATGGCTGCTTTTGCAGACCATTGGTGAATGTCATGCATCAATACCACGGAACCATCCCTGGCATTATCCATAACGCATCGATAGGTCATATCCTCACTCTTAGTTTTCCAGTCTTTCGTATCAATGCTCCACATGATAATAGGAAGGCCGGAGACTGACCTTACTGTATGATTAAAAGCGCCTCCCGGAGGTCTCATGCTTGCAGGCGCCTTTCCCGCTATCCTCTCAATAATTCTACTTGTCTTCTCAATTTCATTTGAGATCTGGGTACTGGAAAGGTTGGTGAGAATCGGATGGTCATAAGTATGATTTGCCAGTTCCATTCCCAGTTTCTCCATATGTTTGACCGTATTCGGATATCGTTCTGCATTCTGGCCCAGCATGAAAAACGTGGCTTTAGCATTGTTTTCTTCCAGACATTCCAATAATTCTTCCGTATACTTCCCCGGTCCGTCGTCAAAAGTCAGCGCAATCATGGGCCTTACTTTCTCACTGTCGTATTTTCCGCTTTCATCGAAATAGCAATCTTTTCCATCAATATCATGCCAGCCTGTCTTTACATAACCATTTTCATCAAAGTAATATTGACTTCCGTCAATATCATGCCAGCCCTTCCCATAAAAAGTTCCGTCTGCATTAATGTACCTAATGCCTTGGGAATCTGACTGCCAGCCTCTTAACGTGATTTCTTTGAAAAAGTCCTTCGTGCCGGAGGCGTTCATCTCCGGCTGGCTTAAAGTTGTCGTCACCTGTGTTCCTGAATCTTCACTGACCTGTTCCGCCCCGTCACGGACTCTATCCGGCAGCAGCCTGCTGATTCCAAGAACTGTCAATGAAAACACAAGGAGCGTTATCGCCGCCAAAATTCCATAACACAAGTTGCGTTTTCTCCTCTGCTGCCTTAATTTTTCCTGACGTCTTTTGTTCATGGCCTTCTGCAATGAACCGCTGCTGCGAGAGCCTCTGGAATCTCGGAAACTTCCAAGATTTCCTGAGCCATACTGTGTTCTTGCTTTTCTGACATGCTGTGAACTCCTGGTAGAGCTGGAGTTTCTGGGACTTTCAGAAGTTCTTCTTTTGTTCATAGTAGTTTCAGTAATTTCCTTTCTTCGTAATTTTTCCTCATTATACACAACACATCATGGCTTGTATACGCAGCCCTCTTAGAATTTATTCTTTCTTTACAAAAGTTTCCAAATGCTTTAGTAAGCATTTTGTTTTTCTAAGAAAATGGAGCTGTCGCATTAATTAATGCGACAGCCCCATCTTCATTATTTTCTGTCCGGCTTCTATTCCACACTCTTCAGTGACTCTACCATATTGATTTCTTTCAGTTTAAAATACATAACAAAGTTTACAAAAGCTGAGAATACAGCCGTTAGCACTGCGCTGATCAGGAAGCTGACCAGGGATACATGCTGACCAAACATAACCATATCCACCCGGATAGTATGGATAATATACTGGTGAAGGAGCGTTCCCAGTCCTACACCCACCACAATACCCATAAGAGTAAGGATAATATTCTCATGGTACACATAAGCCGCCACTTCCTGATCATAAAAGCCCAGGACTTTTAATGTGGCCAGTTCCCGGCGCCGCTCCGTAATATTTACATTGTTCAGGTTATACAGTACCACAAAGGCCAGAAGGGCTGCTGTTACGATCAGTACAATAATTACCAGCACCAGGGCCTGAAGCATATCGTTAATCTCTCTTTTGGTATCAGAAGTATAACTTACATTATACACACCTGGCTGCTGAAGGATTTCTGAGCCAAGCTCATTCTCTCTCTCCTGCCCCTCCGAAGTAAACTCTACATACATTACCTCAAACTCAGCCGGTTCTCCATAGATTTTCTCATAGTATTGGGGCGACATGTATGCATAGTTCATAATGTAATTTTCTACCACACCCATAACCTGTACTTCCTGACTGCTGCTGCCGTCCTCTTTTTCCATGGTAATACTGTCTCCTGCACTTACCCCCAGGGTATCTGCCATCCATTCCGTAAGAAGGATCCCTTCGCCGTCCAGGGTGTAGACTTCCTCTGAGGTCCTGTTCTGCAAGACTGTCATGGCCTGGAAATCTTCCTTATTTTCCGGAACACAAAGATAGACTTCTCCATTTCCTTCTTCCGTACTTACATCCACCATTTCCATATGGACCATAGTAGATGCCGCCACATCTTTCTCATTCTCCAGCCATTGTCCCAGGTCTTCTTTTTCTTCATCCGTACCGCTGAAAGTTATCATTGCATCGTAAAGCTGGATATTATCGTATTGAATTTCGGCCAGATCGATTATGGAATCCCGCAGGCCAAATCCGGTGACCAGCAGAGCCATAGTGGCAGAGATTCCAAAGATTGTCATAAACAGCCGTTTTTTATATCGGAAAATATTCCGGAAAGTAGACTTTGTAGTAAAGTTCAGCCGTTTCCAGATAAGTGGTATGTACTCCAGCAGTACCCGCTTTCCTACCTTTGGAGCTGCCGGACGCATAAGTTCTGCCGGGCTCTCTCTCAGTTCATTCATGCAAGATAAGCCTGTTGCCAGCATAATGCAGACAAAGGATATTAACATGGCCTGAATAGCAAACACCGGACGGTATGGAATATCCGGCTGTTTCAGACAGTCATACATAATTCCATAGCTGACCTGGATAACATAAGGAAACAGCTTCTGTCCCACCAGGATCCCCACAGCGCCGCCGCTTAAAGTAGCGCTGCCTGCATAAAAGAGATATTTCATGGCAATATCTTTTTTGGAGTATCCAAGGGCCTTCATAGTTCCGATATGGCCCCGCTGCTCTTCTACCATTCTGGTCATAGTAGTAAGACTTACCAGGGCTGCCACCAGGAAAAACATCAGCGGGAAGACCCTGCCGATTGCACCGATCTGAGCTGCATTGTCCTCCATTTCACCATAGTCTTCCACCACGTCATCTCTGGTACTCAGATACCATTCCGGCAGTTCCAGGTCTGCCAGCTCTGCCTCTGCATCAGCAATCTGCTGTTCTCCATCAGCAATCTGGGCCTCTGCTTCTTCTTTTCCTTCTAAATAATCCGCCTCTCCATCTTCCAGCTCTTTTCTGGCATCTGTCAGCTCCTGTTCCTGTTCAGGGAGCTGAGCCCTGGCTTCTTCAAGCTGGGCTCTGCCGGAAGCAATCTGGGCCTCTCCATCTGCAATCTGCTGTTCATAGGCTGCAATCTGAGCCTGGCCGCTGTCTACTTCAGCCTGGGCCGCCTGCAGCTGTTCCTTAGCAGCCTCCAGTTCCTGGCGTCCCTGGGCAATCGCCGCCTCGCCCTGAGCAATCTCTTCCCTGCCGGCAGTAATCTGGGCTTCGCTTTCCTCCAGCTGAGCCCTGGCTGTCTCCAACTGATTCCTTCCTTCTGACAGCTGGGCTTCCCCCTGGGCGATTACCTGCTGAAGCTGCTGTATCTGGGGAGTCAGAGCAGTCTCCTGGGCAGACAGCTGGGCTCTTGTCTCTTCCAAAGACACTGTAAGATTCTGAATTTCTGTCTCCAGAGCAGCTTTCTGTGCTTCCAGTTCTCCAATCTGAGCCAAGATTTCTTCATCATTTGAGCTGTCTCCATCTGGATTTTCAGGGTCTGAAGAGGTTCCAAGAGATGCCTGAAGCTGTTCGATCTGCCCCTGGATAGCCGCCGCCTGGCTTTCCAGTCCTCCTATAGCCCCTTCCTGTTCTGACACTGCTGTTCTGAGAGTTTCCAGTGCCCCTTCCATCTGCGCAAGCTGGGTCTTTCCGGCTTCCAGTTCTGACTGAGACTGGTTTAAGACCTCCTCCTGGGCAGACAGCTGGGCCTTCCCGGCCTCTAATTCTGCCGCTCCCTGTTCCAGTTCAGCCTTTTTCTCTGACAGCAGCTGTTCTGAATCATTGAGCTGGGCTTCATTTGCCTCAATCTCTGCCCATCCGGCGCTTACCTGAGCTGCACCTTCTTCCGCCTGGGCTTTGGCTGATTCCATCTGGGCTTTTGCATCGTCAATCTCCTGCTGGCTCTGGTTCAGCTGAGCTTCGCTGTCTGCCAGCTGCTGTTTTCCATCTGCCAGCTGCTTCTCTCCATCGTTTACCTTGGCCCAGCCCTCATCCAAAGTCTTTCTGGCATCTGCAAGCTCCTGCTGGGCAGTGGCCCTTCCATCTTCCAGCTCGGCTCTGGCATCCGCAAGCTCGCCCTGTGCCTCATCATAAATCTGGTCATATCTCCACTGGCACTGGACCCCTGCCGTCTCTTCCAGAGTATCCTGGACGCTGCTCACCAGCTCCTTGTATTCATCAGAGTAACATTCCAGGGTTCCTGCGCCTTCCAGCCGGATATTCATCTGGGTATAGACCTCCATATCAAAGGCCTCCGGCAGGACCACGGCAAATCCGGCGACCTGGCCATTTCCTACAGAGGCGCTGCCTCTGTTTATTGAGAGATACATAGGGCTGGATCCTATACCGGTGATCTCAAACTCCCCATATGCCAGCCCTTCCGGTTTATCTCTCTCCTGCCCTTCCTCATAAAGAGTGATCTTGTCTCCGATCTGACAGCCGAGGGCCTGGGCAAGTTCCGTATCCAAAAATATTTCGTCTGCCTTTTCCGGCAGCCTGCCTTCCTCTGCCTGACACTTTGCCATATCACTCTGAGCCATCAGATGGACTACATACTGTTCTCCTTCACTGTCGCACAGATAGTCCGAGGAATAAGACAGTTCTGCTTCCTGCACTCCTTCTGTGTCCAGCACAGCCTCCAGATCTTCCTCCTGAAGGCCCATGGTACTTACTGCCTGGAGATCAAATAATCCCGTGTCATCCAGATATCTGTCTGTAGTGCTGAGCATATCCGGCATGGAGGCCCTCACCCCTGAAAAAAAGGACACTCCCAGCGCCGACATGAGGAACAGGGAAAGGAACCTGGGCAAAGTCCTTTTGATTTCCTGGCGTATATCCTTATGTAATGCTTTCTTTCTCACCCGCCATCCTTCCTTCCCGCTATCATAGTAAAAGGGGCCCTATAAAGTTATATAAATGATAAATTTAATATATACTTTACTGCCCCCTGTATTTTACATTTATAACATTTTTCTGCCTGTTAAGATATATTATCTATATTAAAATTTTAAACTTTTTTTCCCTTTTTGTCGAGTAAAGAACTATAAATTTTTTATAATTCAAAACTTTCTATACCCAGCAATTTTTCAATTCCCCAGGCCACCCCGTCTCTGTCATTGGAAGGCGCGATCCAGTCTGCTGCCCTCTTACACTCCGGAGAGGCGTTCTCCATAGCAATCCCTATCCGGGCATAAGCAAGGAGCTCTTTATCATTGTCCCCGTCGCCAAAAGCCGCCAGGCCTTCTCTGTTTAAGCCCAGATATTCCAGCAGGAAACGGATTCCTGCATCCTTCCCCGAATCTCTGTGAGAAATCTCCAAAAGCTGAGGGACCGAAGAAGTGATATACACATCTTTTACATTTTCCTGAAGAGTTTTCCACAAATCCCCCTTCTTTTCCTCACTTTTCACCACAATGTCCAAACAGTCCAGCATCTCCTGGTTTTCCCTGATAAAGCTTTCCATATCTGCCACAGGCTCCCTGGTACTCTGGATATAGGGAATAGCTCTTTCACTGGCCCCAAAGCTTACCGGGTCCTCCACATACTCTTTCTGAGCATAGGGTTTTCCCTTAATAAAAGCCTCAAAAACTACCTCTTCCTTCTCTGCACAGGCCAGAATCTCGTTTACGGAATCACCGGAAAGCCTGGACTGTTTCAGACATTTTCTGTCAGAAAGCCTGTACACTGCAGCTCCGTTAGATGTGATCCCATATTGGATACCTTCAATTTCCAGAATGTCCTTTGGCAGAGAATCCAGGGACCTGCCGCTGGCCGCCACTACCTGTATTCCTGCATCCAGAGCCTTCTTAATCGCCTCCCGATTTCTTCTGCCAAGTCTCCCCTGATGGTTTAAAGTTGTTCCGTCCAAGTCTAAGGCAATACATGTAATCTTCACTTGTTCCACCTCTTCTCTTGTCAGATTCCTCTCTTTTGAAATTCTTCCCGAAAGGTCTCCGCTTCCTCCAGAGTATTTTTCCATTGATATCGTTTTAAATCTACTTTCCACCCTTTTTCTGTCAGTCTGACCTCCACCCCTTCCTGCTCCAGAAGAAATTTCTGCATATCAAAAGTCTCAAAAGCCGCTGCCCCTGATAGAATCCCCTGGGCGTTTACCACCTTATATGCGGGAATATCCTCCCCCATGAGATTTCTCCCCAGGCCATATCCCACCTGCCGGGAATTTCCCGGTTTTCCGCAGAGCAGGGCAATTTGTCCGTAAGTGGCTACTTTCCCCTGAGGAATGCTTTTTAATACCAGGGCTCCTCTTTTATAAAAATCCATTTTACTTTCCATAAGTCTCACCTGTCTCCTGAGAAAGGAACTCTATCTCTCCCAGAGCTTTCAAAAACTGTTTTCGTCCATAGCCAGGGAATTCCACTTCCACAGTCAGTTCATTTTGAGAGAGCAGTATTCCCTCCCCATACTTTCTGTGACAGACCCTTGGGCCAGGCGCCACCTTTTCTGCTTCTTTCTTCTTCCGCAGTTCTTCCCGGACTTCTCTTCCCAGTTTCCGGAGATTTTCTTCCCCTCTTCCCTTCCTGACGTCTTCCTCCCAGTCCAGAAGCTCCGGAGGGATGCCCAGAAGGTACCGGCTTCCCTCTCCAAAAACTCCTGGCTCTCTTGGGTTGACATAATAAGAAAGTTCCAGCTCCTCTTTTGCCCTTGTCATGCCTACAAAAAACAGCCGCCGCTCCTCTTCCTCCTGCTCCATGGTTTTACAGCGAAGAGGAATCAGTCCTTGATTCATACCGATCAGATATACCCGGTGAAACTCCAGGCCCTTTGAGGCGTGGAGGGTCATCAGCCGGACGCCCTTTAAAGATTCTTCTCTCTCCCCCATGATTTCTCCAAGGTCCATGCCATAGAGGGCCCCATCATTTAAAAAAGCTCTGGTCCCTTCCCAGAGAGGCAATTCTTTTTTCTCACAGTATACTCTCAGCCATTCCAGAAGTTTCCCTGCCTGTTCTTCTTTTTCCTTATAGCCAGCCGAAGTAGGGCCAAAGGCTTCTCCAAGGCCAAAATAATCAAAGATTTCCCTCCACTTGGGAATCTTTGTATGGCCCAAAGACCAGTCCTGAAAGCCTTTCATCTGCGCATATAAAAAGCTCTTCCCTTTCCCCTCCTCCAGAAGGTCCCGGACTTTCTTTTTCGTAAGCTTCTCCCCGAATCCCGGATTCAGCAGCACGTCTTCCCCTGTCTGCCGGTCTCTGGGGTTCACAGAAAACCGAAGGATTTTCACCACCCAGTCCAGGGCAGGAATATCCTTTACCGTCTGTTTTACCGAAACCTGATAAGGAATTCCCCGCTTTTCAAAAACCTTCTCCAGAACCTCCCCCTGCCTCTGAAGACGGTAAAGGATTGCGGTATCCTCATAGCTCTCTCCTGCTTTATGTAAACTTTCAATCTGTTCCGCCAGATATTCTGCCTCTGTAAAAGGGTCATACTGCCGTTTTACCTTAATAAGCTTTCCCTCTTCCCGGCAGCCCTGGATCCTGGTCCCAAACTGCCGGAAATGGTTAGCCGCTTCCAGGATCCTGGCGTTAGAACGGTAATTTACCGGCAGGGAAAGTTCCTTTGCCGAAAACCTCCTCTTCAGGGCAAAAAAGGTACTGTCGCTGGAGCCTCTCCAGCTGTAGATTACCTGGTTTGGATCCCCCACGGCAAAAAGCCTGGTCTCCTCTCCCACCAGAGCTTCCAGAAATTCCAGCTGGAGGTTATCGCTGTCCTGGATTTCATCTGCGATCACCCAGGCGGGGTGAAAACCTTCCTCCTTTATCAGCTCGGTGCTTACCAGAAGCAGATCCGAAAAACTCATTTTGTTCTCCCGTTGTTTCTCCTGTTTCAACAGAGGGTACAGCCGGAACAGGTCATCCCCATACCTGGAAACTTCTCTTCCTTCCAGATAAGCCTTATATTCCTGTTCCAGGCGCTTTTTCAGCCGGTTCTTATATTTGATGTTCAATTTTTCCTCTTTAATAATCCTCTGGGCCAGCTCTGTTTCTTCTTCAGGTTCCATTACAGAGAAGTCCCTGTCCCAGCCGGCTTTTTTCACAGAGAGCTTTTCTTTTAAAAGCCTCAGGGCCACGCTGTGAAAGGTTCCGAACCCGGCTCTCTGCTCCGGAGAAAGTTCTGGCTCTCTGAGCAAAAGGCGGCTGAGGATCTCCTGGGCTGCCTTGTTAGTAAAAGTCAGCACCAGCATATCTTCCAGAGGCACTTTTTTCTCTAAATAAAGATACAAAACCTTTGCAATGAGCACCGTAGTCTTCCCGCTGCCTACATTGGCATTTACCACACAGGCCGGACTGTCATCCAGCACTGCCATCTTTTGGTATTCATTAAGTTTTTCCCAGTCCTTATTCTCCCTTGTCTCCATATTTTCTGCGCAGCCTTCCTTTTATCTTTTCTGCATTTTCCCGGTCTTCCTCTGTCCGGACTTCTATTTTCATATCAGAGGGGCACACCGCATGCCATCTCAGGGTGTTCTCCAGTTCCCTGAGATTCTCTCCTTCCAGAAGCCAGTCCCGGTAAAATCCATTTTTCACCGTAAGTACCAGAGTATGGTCCTCCACTCCTATCTCCTGGATAGTTTTTAAAAAGTCTCCCCCCTTCTCTCCGTTTTCCTTCACGCTCTGGCAGAACTCCTGCCACTGTATAGGAAGAGTAAAAAACGAATATTCCTTTTCAATTACCGGCCTGGCCTCTTGTTCCGGCATTTTTACTTGTTCCGGAGGAAGGCTTTCCTCCAGGAGATTTTCCAGGCCCCACAGAACCATGGCTTTATCCAGGGTATAATCTCCCACGCAGGCGGGGCAGCCATCCTCGCAGGAACATCCCTTTACCATATGAATGGCCTTTTCCAGGATTTCAGGTACCAGATCATAAATTTTTTCCGAGTATCCCAGTCCCCCCTCATACCGGTCATAGATAAAGAGGGACACCTTTTCTTCCTGAAAAATATCCGGTATTCTGGCATTATTGGAAATCACAGTATCTATATCCGAGCTTTCTGTCATAGTCACCATCATGGCAGCATTCTTTACCGCAAAGGCCAGTCCCTCAAAATGGTTATTCAGCATCAGCTCCCCACTTTTCGCAGGCACCAGCAGATTTCGATAAACTCTTGTGACATTCTCCGGAATATGGATCCAGGTACTCTCCGTATCATAATCCTTCCGCAAAGGCCTTAGGAGGCTTACATAGCCCAGATTCTGATGATTATGGAACTGGAGCTTCTTGTACATGGAGATGACTTCCTCCACGTTAATATCCCCAAAATGGATCCTGCACCTTCCCAGCTCTTCCTCTCTGAAAGTCTGAAGGATCCTGGTCTCCTGGGTTCCTGAGGGTACCGTGTAATAATTTCCGGAAAAGGGAACTCCATAGGCGGTCCTGGACTCCAGATCCAGTTTCAGCACCTCATACAGCTCCCCTTCATGGATATATACCGCTCCCGGGTAAAGCTCATGGAAAGCCTGGGTTTCATCCATCTGGGTAATCTCCCGGTTTTCCTTTTCAAGAAGCAGCTTATATCTGGACTTGTCCATATTCCGCAGACTGTAGTCTCCTGCAGGAAAAGCCTCTCCCGCCCAGGCAAAACGTCCAGCCATACTCTCCACTTCTCCTGCATTTAAAAGCACCGGGATAATCTCCCCCAGATCTGGGAAAAGACCTGCGTCATCTAAAGACAGGGGCATCTCCGCCGCAGCCGCCCGGATATGGGCCAGTTCAATGAGAAGATTATCCGGGTCCACAATAGCATTTTCGCTGCTTTTGGAAAACAGCCACTCCGGATCCAGAGCAATATACTGATCAAAAGGCTGATTTTCCAGGATAAGATAGTTTACGCATTTTTCCCCGTTTCTTCCGGCTCTTCCCGTCTGCTGCCAGAATGAAGCCCGTGTTCCCGGGTACCCTGCCAGTACCGTACAGTCCAGACTGCCAATATCAATCCCCAGTTCCAGGGCATTGGTAGATACCAGGCCGGCCAGTTCTCCTGTGATCATTTTCTCCTCAATGTTCTTCCTCTCCACAGGAGTATATCCCCCTCTGTACCCGGCAATTTTCCTGGAAATCCCGTTTTCCTCCATTTTATCCCTGGCTTCCTTCAGGATAACCTCCACATTTCTCCTGGATTTTCCGAACACAATAAAATGATGGTTCCCTGCTGTCAGGGCCGGTATCAGCTCCGCTGCCAGCCAGGAGGCCGGCCTTCTGCCGTAAATCTTATCATTCTTTCCCTTAATTTCCGGTGGAAGGAGCAGTCGGTATTCTTTTTCAGGAGCGGCCGACCCGTCCTTATCCACCAGAACAAATTTCTCCCCACAGATTTTCTCCGCCAGCTCACCAGGATTGGCAATGGTGGCCGAACTGCACAAAAACTGAGGTCTGGAGCCGTAATAGCCGCAGACACGCTTCATCCGCCGGAAAATATTGGCCAGATGAGCCCCGAAAGCACCCCGGTAGGTGTGGAGTTCATCAATGACCACATATTTCAGATTCGAGAAAATAAAGTCGAACCCATAGCTGCTGTGATTTGGAAGGAAAGCAGAATTCAGCATTTCCGGATTGGTAAGGATAATGTTGGCACTTTTCCGTATCCTGCTCCGTTCCGCCTGCATAGTATCTCCATCATAAACTCCAGCGTTGATCCGCCCATTTCCGAAATATTCCAGAACAGGCTGCAGCGCCCGGTACTGGTCGCTGGCAAGGGCTTTGGTAGGATAGACAAAAACTGCTCTGGTCAGAGGATTCTTTAAAATCTCCTGGAGCACCGGCAAAAGAAAGCTGAGGGTCTTCCCACTGGCCGTGGAAGTGGTGATCACCACGTTTTTTCCCTCCCGGGCCTTCTCAAACATTTCTGCCTGATGGCTGTACAGGCTGGGAATTCCTTCCAGTTTCAGGAACTCCCGGATATCCGGATGGAGAGAAGATGGAAACTCCTGAAAAACTGCCTTCCGCTCTGGCACGGTCTTCTGATAAACGGTAAAGTTTTCTATATTCATATGCGTCCTCCTTCTCTCCTGGTAAACTTCCGATGTTTTATTCCAAATTCCTTCGTCTGAAATTTAGTATATCGGAAATCCCCATCTCTGTCCATAGAGCAAGTTTTCATTTGGAAATAGCACCTCCCCGGGTACTCACACGTTCTTTCCCACTTATACCTGCACCTTTCCCACTGCCGGGCGGGTCTGGGACTTTCACCCCTTAGAACGTGCGCCCGCCGGGCGCACCAGAAAACAGCACCCGGCCTTCCGGCCGGATGCTGTCCGTATATTTTCCCCATTATCATACCTTTTTCTGAAGTACAAACTGTTTGGCAGATACCCCCGTATATTCTTTAAAAACCTTTGAAAAGTATTTTTGTTCCGGATAACCAACTGCCACAGCAACTTCATAGATCTTCATATCTGTTGTCAGCAGCAGTTCTTTTGCTTTTTCCATTCGTATTTTCCGGACGTAAGCAGAGAAAGTCATCCCCGTTTCTTTCGTAAATAACATGCTGATATACTGGGGCGTCACTTTGTATTCTTCGGCATAGGTACTCAGAGATATCCTTGTTGCGTAGTCACGCTTTACCGCATTCATGATTATATTCACAAGATTTGAATATTCTTCTGACGTTTCTGCCACAGCCTCTCCCTGGGGATTCAGTTTTTCCAGTAATTTTTTTACATCCGAAATCGTCACCGGTTTTAAGAGATAGTCCGTCACTCCATAGGAAATTGCAGTCTGTGCGTAACGGAATTCTGCATATCCGCTCAAAATGATAAATGTACAGCCTATATTCATTTCCCTGGCCTTACGGATCATTTCCAGTCCTTCGATTTTAGGCATTCGGATATCCGTGATTACAATATCCGGCTGCAGGTCCTGGATCATCTTTAATCCTTCAAGTCCGTTTTCCGCCTCTCCTATCACTTTTACCCCCATATTTAAGCGCTGAATAAGTCTGGAGAGTCCGTCTCGGATCCGGAATTCATCTTCTACAACAATCAGGGTTTTCAAACCAGTCACTCCCTCTCCTCATCCTCAAAGGAACTCTGCTTTGTCTCCGGAATAACCAAAACAAGTTCCGTGCCATAGCCCAGTTCACTTTCAACTCTTATTTCGGCTTCATCATGATAATAAATTTTCAGACGGTTTACCACATTGCTGATTCCTATGCTCCGGCTGTCCAGGGCTTTCTTTTCCAGGATATTTTTCCTCAGATTTTCCAACTGTTCACAGGACATGCCGCTTCCGTTATCTTTTATGGAGATCTGGAGTTTCTGATCTTCCCGTATAAAAGCTTTTACAGTAATGATGCCGCCTTCCTTTGTTTCCCGAAATGCGTGAAGGATGCTGTTCTCTATCAGAGGCTGGAGCAGCATCTTATAAATCGGATAATCCAGGCAATTCTCCGCCACATCATATACACAGTCAAAGGAATCGTTAAAACGTTCTCTCTGCAGAAAAACATATTTTTTCAGCCACTCGATCTCAACAGAAAGGGGAACAATACCATTAATGTTGGATATGCTGTACCGCAGAAGACTGCCCAGTATCCCCAGCATATCGCTGATTTCTTCTTCCCCGGCGTCAATCGCCCGCCAGTTAATAGAATCCAGGGTATTATACAGAAAATGGGGATTGATCTGTGCCTCCAGCGCTTTAATCTCCGCATTCTTCTGTCTCTCAGAGGCTTCCTGTATTTCGTTGTTTTTCTGTTTCAATGCTTCCACAAGAGAATTATTCCGGTCTACCATGCGGTTAAACTGATGGGAAATCAAATACAGGTCGTCATTTTGATTCAAATGCACTTTCAGTGACCGGCTTTCATCAAGATCATAATTTTCAATGGCGTCTCCTATCTTTCGTATCTCGCCGATATAGCGTCCAGTAAAGCGGATGACAACTGCAAAAGAAATACCCATGATAACCAGCGTCAGTAAAAGCACCATTTGGTTAAAGTTTCTTACATCTCTTCGCTGCACATCTTTATCTACAATATAGGAAGCTGTCCATCCGGTATCATCGATCTCCTGGTCAATTTTATAATAATTCTTATTTTTATACTGTTCTTCAAGATACTTCGTCAGGTTTTTTCCGATAGCGCTGCCGCTGGTTCCATTTAAGATAAATCCATCAGCGTCTGTAACAACGGTCTCTACTCCTTCATCGTTTGCAGCGCCTTGCTGATCCAGGAGCATTTGATTGCTGATGGCATAGATCAGCAGCCCGCTGCGCTCTTTTGTCATTAAATTTCTCACTGGCATAGCAAGAAGTATGACCAGGTCATTCTGACCCGCCTCTCCAAGAAGATTATATGCAGATGTGATTTTTGCCCTCCTGGGATCTTTGATATCTTCCCTTATTTTTTGCCGGCTGTCAGCCGTAAGCCACAAAGGTATCTCATTTCTCCCGTACCATTTAGAATAGGATACATATAGATCATTGTCCGCAATAAAAACCACGCTGCGCACATAAGACAGCGAATAGACCGCAGACTGGAGCATGGTCTGCATATTTTGAATGTCTGCTGTATAAAGCTTATCTTCCTCATTGATAGAGGCTGCCAGATTAATAAAGTCCTTCTCCGTTATCAGCTCAAAAAAGGAATCCTTATAGTTTCCCATCCGTTCGCTGACGATCATATCATGCTGCTTTGCGTTTTGGCTGATCAGTTGTTCTGAACGCTCATAAAGACTTCTTGAATAAATCTCATTTGCCACCACTATGATAAGAATAGTAGGAACAATAGACAGTATCACGAAAATCAGCATAATCTTACGCAGCAGCCAGCTTCTCTTCTTCTTTGTGCCAGTACTTTTCAATGCTTTTTCCCCTCAAATTTAAATTTTAGGCAAACTGCGGCCCTAGAAACATAGTTTGCCTGCACTTCGTTTCCTGGCCGCAGATATCACAGAGTTTCAGTCTGACTATTATATCATGAGAATCTGTGCTGTCCAAATTTATCTTTCAAATGTCCTGTTTATGATTCCGTCATTACCAGCTCTGCCAAAATATTTTTATCTGTTTCACACACCACAGATAAATTCTTTCCGCCGTCAGAAGTGAGCCTTAGTTTTCCATTTTCATAACTCATCTGAATATGGATTTTCTTTTGACCATTCATATCCGGGATCGTGATTTCTGCAGGTACTCCTTCTTTTGGCTCATAGACTTTCAGCACAGTGTCTGTATGATAATCGTAATCCGGCCGTTCTTCTTCTTTCCCAACCGGCAGGATCGTATTTTCCCGTACCAGCAGAGGAAGATGAAAATAGTCAAAAGTTTCTGTATACCATCTTTCGCCCTCTTTTACTTCTCCGGTCAGATAATTGGTCCATTTCCCCTTGGGGACATAATAAGTAACCCTTCCGGACTCGCTGAATATAGGCGCTACAAGAAGAGAGTCTCCCAGCATATACTGGCGGTCCAGCATCACACAGGTAGGATCATCTGGAAATTCCATAATCATGGGACGCATCATAGGAATCCCTTCTTCATGAGCTTTTACAGCCATTCCATACAGATAGGGCATAAGTGAACATTTCAATTTCACAAAAGTCCCCAGGACCTCACACGCCTCATCATCAAAGAGCCACGGCACCCGGTAAGAAGTAGAACCATGCAGCCGGCTGTGAGAGCTCAGCAGGCCAAACTGGCACCAGCGTTTGTACACATCAGCCGTGGCAGTCTGCTCAAAACCGCCCATATCATGGCTCCAGAATCCAAATCCTCCCAGAGAAAGGGAAAGTCCCCCTCTTAAATCTTCTGCCATAGACTGGTAGGTTGCCGTACAGTCTCCGCCCCAGTGTACAGGAAACTGCTGGCAGCCGGCAGTTGCAGAGCGGGCAAACAGGCAGGCCTCATTTTTCCCCCGTTTTCTTTCCAGTAATTCAAATACAACTTTATTGTAAAGATAAGTATAATAATTATGCATTCGCACAGGGTCGCTGTGATCATAATATTGAATTCCCGTCACCGGAATCCGCTCGCCAAAATCCGTCTTAAAGGCGTCTACTCCCATATCCAGCAGAACTTCCAGTTTATTCTGATACCATTTGCAGGCTGCCGGATTCGTAAAATCTACCAGAGCCATTCCTGCCTGCCAGCGGTCGCACTGCCATACGGTTCCATCTGTATTTTTTACAAAATATCCCTTCTCCATTCCTTCCTGGAATAAGGAAGACTTTTGCCCCACATAGCTGTTGATCCAGCAGCATATGTGCAGCCCCTTTTCTTTATACCGACGCAGCATCCCCTCCGGATCCGGAAATGTATCCGGGTCCCAGGTGAAATTTACCCACTCATATCCCTTCATCCAAAAGCAGTCAAAATGGAATACATGGAGTGGGATGTCACGATCCTTCATTCCCTGGATAAATCCGGTTACAGTATCTTCATCATAACTGGTAGTAAAAGATGTAGTCAGCCATAGTCCGAAAGTCCAGGCCGGCGGAAGGGCAGGCATTCCCAAAAGTCTGTTATAAAGCTGTACCGTCTTTTTTGGCGTTCCTCCATTTATCACATAATAGTCCAGACATTCTGTTTTCATGGAAAACTGTACACGTTCTACTTTTTCACTGCCTACCTCAAACTGTACATCGCCGGGATTGTCTACAAAAATACCATATCCTTTATTTGACACATAAAAAGGAACATTTTTATAAGTCTGTTCTGAGGCAGTACCTCCGTCCTCATTCCAGATCTGCACTTCCTGTCCGTTTTTTATAAAAGGCGTATAGCGTTCTCCCAGACCGTAAATATATTCTCCCACATCCAGAAGTAATTGTTCTACCAGATAATCCGCTTTTTCTTCTCTGTCATACATACAGGCTTCATTCCTATACCCGGAATCTGTCAGCAGGCGCCCTTCTGACAGGTAGGATACATGCCAGGAATTGGCCCGTTTATCAATTACAGCCTCTGTCTCTCCGGAAGTGAAAATCAGCCTGTCCTTCTCTTCTCTGATAGAAACATAGTCCCCCTTCTCTTCTGCCTTCTGAAAATGCGGGCTTCTGTTTGGCCGTCCGGCAAAATGTACCATGGAAACTTTTATTACGTTGGGTATGGGACTTGAAAATTTCAGTGTCAGCATTGGCTGATTCAGTGTGTCTCCTCTGTCGCCAATATGGTTTGTAGCAGCATAAACAGTCAGTTCATTTTTCTTTATTTCATGATCCCAATATTCTACTGCATAATGAGGCTCATACCTCTCTCTGACACGCCAATATCCAAATGTAAATTTCATCTGCCTTTTCTCCTCTCTCAGAACTCTCTTCCATTACGTGTGAACAATGGAATCTGGGCAAGGGGAGCATCTGCTGTGATTGTCTGACCTCCTGCCACCTTTTCACCCGTCCAGTAATTTGTCCATTCTGTACCTGCCGGAAGGTATACTTCCCGACTCCTTGCCCCTTCAAACAAGATAGGCGCTACAAGAACGTCCGGTCCAAACATATACTGATCCTCAACTTCCCATGCTTTTGGATCATCCGGCATATCGTAAAACAGCGGGCGCATGACCGGAGTTCCTTTCTCATGAGCTGCCTTCATCAGTTCTGTAATATAAGGTTTCATCTTTTCTCTCAGCTCCAGATAGCCGCAAAGTATTTCATATGCCTCATCGCCAAAAGACCAGACCTCATTATCGGCGCCTGACACACAGGCTGCTCCTCCTTCGGATCCCATTGGAGGTTTATGGGGTTCTCTGTCTCCATGAAGCCGCATGACAGGACAAAAGGTTCCGTATTCAAACCACCGGATCAGAAGTTCCCGGAATGCAGGATCATCGGGATTTCCTCCGTGAAATCCTCCGATATCTGTGGTAAACCAGGGAATTCCCGCAATTCCCATATTCAGTCCTGCCGCTACCTGATTCCGAAGTGATGAAAAGCTTGAGTGGATATCTCCTGACCATACCAATGCACCGTATTTCTGGGACCCTGCCCAGGCACATCGGAGCAGGTTGATCACGTTTTCCTGCCCCTCTGCTGTCATTCCGTCATAGAAGGTTTTGGCATACAGTTCCGGATATATATTGCCAATCTGTACGTTTGGTCCCAGATAGTAACGATAGTTTTCAAAATCATATACACTGTATTCCGGTTCTGCTTCGTCCAGCCAGAAAGTTTTAATACCTTTATCATAATAATTCTTTTTTGCTTTATCCCATAAATATTTTCTGGCTTCCGGATTTGTGGCGTCATAATGGATCGTATTTCCCTGAAAGTCCATTACAATACGGAAACCTCTCTCTGTCCGTACAAGGTATCCCTTTTCCAGCATTTCCTCATAGTTTTCACTGCGGCGGTCTACAGTAGGCCAGATAGAGACCATAAGTTCAATCCCCATATCCTTCAGTTCCCGGACCATGGCATCCGGATCCGGCCAGTATTTTGGATCAAAACGCCAGTCTCCCTGAAGAGGCCAGTGAAAATAATCAATGACGATCACTGAAATCGGAAGTCCTCTTTTCTTATACTCTCTGGCCACGTTTAATAATTCTTCCTGAGTCTGGTAGCGCAGTTTGCACTGCCAGAATCCCATAGCATACTCCGGCATCATGGGAACAGTTCCCGTGGCCTTAGCATAGGATTCCTCAATCTCTGCAGGCGTGTCCCCTGCCGTGATCCAATAATCCAGTTGTTTCGTGGAATATGCCTCCCATGTTGTGATATTTTTTCCAAAGATCACCCTGCCCACTGCAGGATTATTCCAGAGAAATCCGTATCCCAAAGATGAGATCATAAATGGCACACTGGCCTGAGAATTTCTCTGGGCCAGTTCAAGGTCTGTTCCTTTCAAATCCAGATACGGCTGCTGATACTGTCCCATTCCAAAAATCTTTTCATTTTTTCCGGAAACAAACCTCATGGAAAGATGATAGTCTCCTCCGATATTGGGCTTAAATTCCCTTGCCTCAATTTCCAGAGCGCTGCAGTAATCAGCAAACACATCTTTTCGGTTTCTCAGATATTCCTCCAGAAGCACCTTTCCTGCCGCATTATAAAAGGTCAGTTTTCCTGCCCTGGTAATCTCTGCCCGGATCTTTCCGTTTTTTATAAATGCAGTCTTTTCGTCAATATGGATCTGGGCATCTATGTTTTCCGTTTTCATGGACAAAGCCCAGTCATCGTCTGTAAACGCCGCATTTTTCGTTGCCCGGATACGAAAAGCATTTTCTCCCCAGGGTTCAATTCTTACAGTTTCCGCATCATAATGATAAATTAAAATTCCCTTTTTATTAGTAAATACCGCCATAGTCTTTTACCTTTCATGATAGTTTCTCATATCAGCCCTTTACAGATCCACTTGTAATTCCTTCGACAATATATCTCTGCATAGTCACAAAAATGATCACACAGGGAAGGATCAGCAGCACGCCATAGGCCATAATACTGTTCCATTTTGTTCCATACTGGTTCATAAAAGTATAGATTGCTGAAGTCATAGGTCTCATGTTTTCTGCAGTGTTAAATGTCATACTGTATGCCAGATCGTTCCATGCATAAACAAATCCGAAACATGCCCCTGTTATAACTGCAGGTCTTGAGATTGGAACAACAATACTGAAAAAAGCCCGGAGGGTTCCGCATCCGTCAATCTTCGCCGCCTCTACCAATTCATCAGAAATACTTAGGAAGCTGGGCCGAAGCATCAGCACAACAAAAGGAATCGAAATGGTCGCTGTGGAAAGGATCGGCGCCAGATATGTATTTAAAAGCTGCAGGTTTGAAAAAATTAAAAATAAGGGTGTCAATACAAGGGAAGCCGGAAGCATCTGTGTTGTCAGGAAAATAAGAATAAAAAATTTGCTTCCCTTTATTTTGTACTTGGCCAGTCCATATGCGGCCGGAACCGAAAGTGCCATGGAAATCAGCAGAGAACCCAGTGAAATAATAATAGAGTTCTTTAAAGTCGTCCCCAAAACACTCATCTGATCTCTATAAGCGTCCAGCGTAAGCTCATGAGGCCATAATGTCGGCACTTTTGCAAAAATTTCACTGTCTATTTTAAAAGAGTTTACAATAATCCAATATATTGGGAATAAAAATATACAGCATAGCACGATCGCCAGAATGTTAAAAAGTATATTTTTCCTTTTTTCAGCGGGAGTCTGATATACGATCTTCTCTTTCTTTTCTTTCATGATCAATCCACCTCACTTGTCGATATTGTCTTCAGATAAATCAATGCGACAATAAATAAGCATACAAACAGTACACAAGCCGCAGCCGCTCCCTGCCCAAACTGGAACTGCTGGAAGGATAACTTATAAGAATAGGTTGAGAGAACTTCTGTTGAGTCTACCGGACCTCCTCCTGTCATTACATATACCAGGTCAAACACTTTGAATGTAAGGACAAATCCTAAAACAAGTGTAGACATAATCGTAGGCTTCAACAGAGGAAGCGTGATCTTGAAAAACTGCTGTCTCTTTGTTGCTCCGTCAATGGATGCCGCCTCATAGACATCTGTAGAAATATTGTTAAGTCCGGTGGTAAGAAGAAGCATATTAAAGGGAATACCTACCCAGGAGTTTGCAATGATAAGTACAGCCATTCCTGTTCCGCCGTTCAGCAGCCATCCTATCGGTTCATCAATGATATGCAGATTCATTAAAAGTGTATTGATGATTCCCGAATCCTGAGAAAACATAAATTTAAACACCAGAGCTGTAACTGTAACCGGAAGCATCCAGCTTATTACGACCAGACCTCTGATGGGCTTTGCAAAGGTAAATTTCTTTGCGAAAAACATAGCCAGCAAAAAGCCGATGGTAAATTGGATCACCAGACAGCCGATGGTATAAATGAATGTATGCTGTATTGCATGTGCAAAAGTCGGATCTGAAAAAATCGCCTTGTAATTACTGAATCCGATAAATGCACGTCCCGAATCCTTCAATGTAAAAGCTGTTGCATCCTGAAAACTGATTACCCAGTTATATACAATGGGATAACCGATAAATACCAGCATATAAATTACTGCCGGCAATACAAATGCATAACCAACTAAATTTCCTTTTCCTTTACGTTTCACAGTCATACCTCCTATAAAAAGGGCCGCCGGGCAATATGCCGGGCAGCCTTTTTTGTATTTAGGGTGATTATAGTTTTTCAATCACAAATTACTCATTTCCAAGTCCTGCAACAGTAGCTGCGGCCTCATCCATTGCAGTATCAACATCCTTCGCTCCTGTGAACACTTCCTGCTGAGCAGTATAGATTGCAGCGGAAAGTTCCGGCCATGACGGAGATGGTCCACGGGACTGTGCGTTTGGCATAATTTCTGCAAATACCTTCCAGTTTGGTTCATCTGCATAGAGGCTTTCGGTGTCAACATCACTTCTCGGTGACAGACGTCCGATAGATTTACAGATTTCTGCTGATTTTTCTTTACTTGTGATCCAGGAAACAAACTTCCATGCAGCTTCTTTATTAGCGCCTGTACAGATACCGATATTTTCTCCTCCGAGACAGGAAGCATAGTCACCGTTATCAGCCTTTGGAACCTGGGCCACGCTATAGGTTAAGTCTGGAGCATCCTCTTCCAGACCTGAGAACTGCCATGGACCATTGATCATCATAGCTGCTTTTCCAGATGCAAACTGTTTCTCTGCATCTGCCTGTGTCCAGTTTACACATTCGCTGCTCACATATCCTTTGTCGATCAGGCCTTTCAGATAGGTCATTGCTTCTTTGGAAGCATCTGAGGAAAGATCATCTACAGAGCCGCCTGCTGAAAGAAGCCATGGCATAAACTGGAATGTTCCCTCTTCATTATTGATCGCAGAAATTGCAAGTCCGTATGTACCGTCTTTTGTCAGTTTTTCACAGGCAGCTTCCAGCTCAGACCATGTAGTGGGAACCTCTACTCCTGCCTCCTGCAAAAGCTGTTCATTATAGAACAGTCCCAGACAGTTATTGCCCCAGGGAAGTCCATACAATTTTCCGTCATAATAGCAGGATGCAATAGAACCTTCCAGGAAATTCGTGTCTCCCGACTCTTCATATAAATCCGTGATATCCTCAAATACCCCCATTGCCGCATAGGAGTTATGATCCGGGTTATCAACCATTCCCACATCCGGAAGCTCTCCTGATACAACTCCGATGGTATACTGTTTCATCAGTTCTTCCCTTGGAAGATACTGTGTCTCAACGTATATTTCATCCTGAGACTCATTAAATTCATCTACTGCTTCCTGTACAAATTTTCCTTCCTTGTCTGTAGACATGTAGTGCCAGAAAGAAATCACTGTTTTTCCTTCTGTGTCGGCACTTGAAGTTTCCGTACTCTCCTCTGTTGTCTCACTGCTGCTTTCTGAACTGGTGTCAGCGCTGGTTCCGCCACAGCCTGCCAGCAGTCCAGCCGCCATAGACATAACTGCCATGATTGCCACAAGTTTCCTTTTCATTTTCTTTTACCTCCCGTAGTTCTTTTGATAAGTAAAGTATACCAGTCAGATTTCCTAATTTAACTTCCAAAATCTTAAAAAAAGTATACTTTTTTCATAGTCACAGAGATGTAAAACATTGCCATTCTATGAAATATCGCCTTTTCCGTTGACATTTTTTCCCTAAAATGCTATATTAAAATCGTAATATCGCAGTGCGATGTATCGTAGTGAAATATATTATCAATTACCGAGGTGAGCTCCATGAATTCCCACATCCAAAAGGTTTATGTACCTATGACCGAAACGGGCTTTTATATTTTATTATGTCTTCTGGAGGAATCCCATGGCTACGGCATTGTCCAGAAAGTGGAAACTCTGACTCACGGCCAGATCCGCCTGAGCCCCGGGACCCTCTATGGCAGCCTTTCTAAAATGGAAAAGGACGGCCTGATCCAATTCATACGGGAGGAAGAGAAACGGAAGATCTACAAGATTACAGATTTAGGAAGGCAGGTCCTGGACCTGGAAATGAAACGGATAGAACGGCTGTATCAGAATATGATGGAGGTGCGTGAAAATGAAAGATCGTAAAATAAAATTCCGGTATTTTACTATTATGGAATGGGAAAAAGAGCAGGACTTCCTCCGCCGGGAGGGATTAAAAGGCTGGCGTTTTACAAAAGCCACATTACTGGGGATCTATCACTTTGAGAAATGCGAGCCGGAAGACGTGGTTTATCAGTTGGACTATAATCCTGACGGAATTGCTCACAAAGAACAATATGTCCAGATGTTCCAGGACTGCGGCTGGGAATATATCCAGGATTATTTCGGCTACAGTTATTTCCGGAAGCCGGCTTCTGAAATGGCCGGGGATGAAGAAATCTTCTGTGATGACGAATCCAGACTGGAGATGGTAAAGCGGATTTTTCTCAGCCGTATGGTTCCCCTTATAGCCATTTTCTTTTTGCTGGTTATTCCCAACCTGTATACCCAAAGTACGAATCATTCCTTAGCAGGGTATGCGCTGAACTGGGCATTCTGGATACTTTTTATCCTGTATCTCTTTCTTTTTCTGGTACTTGGCCGTCAGTTTTGGAAATACTGGAAAAAACTGAGCAGATAAGATTTCCCTCCTGTTCAGTTTCTGCTTTTATCTTTACCGGCAACAAAAGGCTGGATTTTATTAAAATTTTCATTAAGGAGGACTACCGATGGATCGTTTTAAGAAAGTGTACCGGCAAGGCACTATTGAAGTGGTTGAAATCTGGGTCGATACCGAGACAGGTGTCAATTATCTGTTTCACCGAAATGGAAATGCATCAGGTTTAACACCATTGCTTGACAAAGATGGCAAACCTGTTGTATCATCTGAGCTTTCTCATAAGTAGGTGCAAGGCCTAGAGCTCACCTCGATATCGTAGAAAAACCGGACAGAAAAGGCAGCCGTCTGGCCCTTTCTGTCCGATTTTAATTTCTCTTTATTTTTTCTTTCTGCCGCAGCAGTACTTATATTTCTTCCCGCTTCCGCAGGGGCAGGGATCATTGGGATAGATCTTTTTTGTTCCGGGAAAAGCGACTACCTTACAATCCTTATCCGTCTCTTTCTTAGAATCTGCCAGCACACGGCTGGCATCCTGTTTTTCCGTTCTCATTGCTTCCACCTCATAATCCGTAAATCCCCGGTTTTCCCAGGTGCGGACATATGGCTGCAGATTTTTAATGATCTTTGTCAGCTTTATCTTCCGGCCTTTCCTGGTTTCTTTACAGTATTCCATAGCCAGAGAAGCACATTCTTCCGGTTCTCCATTCTTCTGCAGGGAATCCAGAACCGCATAGTATAGGATTAGACTGTGAGGCATATCCTGATCCATCTCCTCAGAAAAAAATTCCAGCATAGGCAGGGTATGTTCGTCTGGTTCCTGGCATTCTACTTCTCCGTACCGAAGAAAGTCTTCTTTATCCATGGGCAAATAATAAGGCAACTTCTCCTGGTCTTCTAAAAGTCGTACATATAGATCCACTTCTTCCAATTCTTCTTCCATAAGATATCCGTCTTTTACTGTCATTTCCCCGGGATACCGGGCAGCTATATCTGCCAGTTCTTTTGCTGTGATCTTCTTATGCTCATATCCCCGGTAAATCTTCGCCAGATCTTCAAGGCTTATCACGCCGTAAAGATATACAGCGCTTTTACAGTATCCGGAAAGCTCCCAGTGTCTCTCCAATTCCCTCTGAAAACTTCCCGTATAAATTTTTCGGAACTTTTCTTCTACATCTTTTGGCACTGTAAGAAACTCTCCGTCTCTAAGGCCGCAGTAAAAAGACAGGAGAGGTGATACGGAAACCAGTTCTTCCTGGATATAAATTCCTTTTTCCTCTATCGCCTCCTGGAAAAATCCCACTTCCTCCTGGGTTGATTCCGTCAGTACTTTCCTGAACTGTCCGGACTCCAGAAGACTGTTTTTCAGCCACTGGGCCAGCTCTGCCTTTTTGAATCTTGCCGGTTTTGGCAGATTGGCGTCTCGTGCGATTTCCAGAAGATCATCCTTTTTATAATTTTTGAAAACCTCCTCCAGAGACTCTTCCGGCTCTAACTCTCCAAAGTCCTCAAAATTCTCTTCTCCTCCGGCCCCTGCCATAGTTTTCAGGTATTTCCGGAGTTCCTCGTACATTTCCTTTTCACTATAAGGAAGACCATAATCTTCCGGATACGTACTTCCCTCAAACTTCGAGAATTTCATATGGGCCTTTAAATATTCATTGACCTTTTCCATTTCAAAAGGCTCCGCCTGGTCTATCACATCATAAAAACCCCAGATCCCGCCGCAGTCCTCGATCATATTGGGGCCTTTAAATTTCACTACCTGGGGATAACGCTTATCATAATCCAGGATTTTTTCCACCAGTATGGTATGCTCCCAGTCATCTCCAAAATCATATGTATAAATAATCTTAGCCTTCTCATAAAACCACCGGTCAACCCCTCCCTGTACGGCCTCTTCATCTCCGGCTTCCGAAGGACCATTAAAACAAATTCTTTCCTTGGGAATCACAAAACTAAAAAGATGGTCATGGGTCCAGCCGAATATGTATTCAATCACATTGTCCAGATCTTCAAAACTTATTTTCTCCGGCACGATCACTCTTCTCCAGATGGGAGGGGAACTGCCCTTAATCGTTATCTTTAGTTGATATCCTTTCATAGTCTTCTCCCTTCATATAATTTTAGATTTTTAACTTCCGAATCTGTCTCTAAGCCAAACGAAGGACCATGTAAAGCTCCTAATATCGCTATGGTAATTTTTAATTTAGTATTTTTCATATTTTCCTCTAATCCCCCATTTATATATAGAAAACGTCCCCTGTACTTTTCAATATCAAATTAAAAGATTTCCGCTCTGTTATTCATTATATTAGCATACCATTCCCCTGCCCTCAATATCTTCCAGCCATGAAGTTACGGCAAACGCATGAATATGTTTTCCAAAAATTTTCTGTTTAATGGTTAGACGCCGATGATTAAACGGTAACTAGCCTGCGGTATTAAGCCCTGCCGTATTTCAAAAAGGGAATAGAAAACCCCAGTGCTGCAACACTGGGGTTTTCGTTTGTTTCCCATACTGGGTATTATCTTTTTGCCTACTGGCATTATAGCATATGTAGCTTCTCTTTTCAATATACGAAATTATTGATTTAGGGCTGTGAATGAGTGCAAACTTCAAACTAGCTATGAAGAACTCTTTCCAATAAAGTCCCTGCAGCATATTTTTGGGGATAAAAAGAGCCGCCGCATTAACTAAGAATATTCTCGACTTTAATGCAACAGCTCTTTCATTTTTGTCCCAGTCCTACTGTCTCGTATCCGGACAAAATTTTATCAATTTTAGTATTCTCTATCTTTATAATGATGAGCCTCTTCCAGCATCATATCCTTTACCTTCATCAGACGGATCTGGGTACTTCTCTCATTTTCGTCCAGTTTCATGGTAATATATTTGATATTCTCCTGGGTCTCCGGAATGATCACATGTTCCAGAGCATTTACCCTTCTTCTGGTCTTCTCGATCTCCGCCGCCATAAGCTGGCAGGATTTCTCTACCTCAGCCAGGCGGAGCATATCCGGAAGGATATCTGCCAGAGATTTTACTGCATCATCCAGATCTCCGGAAGTAAAAGCAAATCCATAGGAATAAATGTCATTGGCGTCTGCAGTTCTGGTGCTGGTCTTAAACACCGGAATATCCACGCTCATAACATTTTTCTTACTGGCTTCCAGATATACCTCCTGTTTGGGAGACATAAGAGCCGTGTTCAGGATCTGCTCTGACATTCCAGCTTTGGCAATGACAAAGTTCTTGTTTGCAGACAGGATCCCTGCCTCCACTTTCTGTCTGAGAGCCATATTCTCTCTTACCAGATCCAGGAACTGACGCATCAGCTCATCCCGTTTATCCTTTAAAAGTTTGTGTCCCTTGGTAGCCGTTACCAGCTTTTTCTTCAGCCTGGTAAGCTCCATCCTGGTAGGATTCACCTGGGTAGCTGCCAAAGCCGTCACCTCCTTTATTTCCCATAGTACTGATCAAGGAATTTGTCGTCAATACGTTTCAGCTCGCTTCTTGGAAGAATGGATAACAGCTTCCAGCCAATGTTCAGGGTCTCCTCAATATCTCTGTCCGTATTATATCCCTGGGATACATACTCCTGTTCAAAGGCGTCTGCAAATTTGGCATAGATCAGGTCAATATCGGAAAGAGCTGCTTCTCCTAAGATTACCATCAGCTCCTTGGCTTCTTTTCCTCTTGCATAGGCTGCAAACAGCTGGTTCATGGTGTTGGAGTGATCTGCTCTGGTCTTTCCTTCACCGATACCTTTATCTTTCAGACGGGACAGAGAAGGAAGTACATCGATAGGCGGTGTAACGCCTTTTCTGTAAAGCTCACGGCTTAAGATGATCTGTCCCTCTGTGATATAGCCTGTCAGGTCAGGAATCGGATGGGTCTTGTCATCTTCAGGCATGGTCAGGATAGGGATCATGGTAATACTTCCCTTTTTACCCTTCTGCCTTCCGGCTCTTTCATACATGGTCGCCAGGTCTGTGTACATATATCCCGGATATCCACGGCGTCCCGGTACTTCTTTGCGGGCTGCAGAAACCTCACGGAGAGCGTCTGCATAGTTGGTGATATCTGTCAGGATGACCAGTACATGCATATCCTTTTCAAAAGCCAGATACTCTGCAGCAGTCAGGGCCATTTTCGGAGTGGCGATACGCTCAACTGCCGGGTCGTTAGCCAGATTGATAAAAAGCACAGTTCTGTCAATAGCTCCGGTTTCCTTGAAACTTTCTGTAAAGAAGTTAGCTTCCTCGAAAGTAATACCAAGAGCTGCAAATACTACGGCGAAGTTTTCTCCTGAACCTCTTACCTTGGCCTGTCTGGCAATCTGGGCTGCAAGCTGGGCATGAGGCAGACCGGAAGCTGAGAAGATCGGCAGCTTCTGGCCCCTTACCAGAGTATTCAGACCGTCAATGGCAGAAACCCCTGTCTGGATAAACTCTTCCGGATAGCTTCTGGCTGCCGGGTTCATAGGAAGGCCGTTTACGTCTCTTCTCTCATCAGGAAGGATTTCCGGACCATCGTCAATGGGACGGCCCAGGCCGTCGAATACACGGCCCAGCATGTCTTCAGATACGCCCAGCTCCATGCTCCTTCCCAGGAACCGTACCTTGCTGTTGGAAAGGTTGATACCTGTAGAGCTTTCAAAAAGCTGTACCAGGGCATTGCTTCCGTCAATCTCCAGCACCTTGCATCGTCTGGTCTCTCCGCTTGCCAGCTCGATCTCTCCCAGTTCATCGTAGTGTACGTTCTCAACTCCCCGTACCAGCATCAGAGGGCCGGCAACTTCCTGTATGGTTCTATATTCTTTTGGCATTTAGAAGCCCTCCTTTCCTAATACATTGGATATTCCCTTGGCAAGCTGGTCCATGATATTCTTGTATTCCTCATCCAGCTTATCCTCTAAAGTATATTTAAAACGTCCGATTTTTTCTCTTACTTCCAGTTTCACCAGATCCTGAATGGAAGCGCCCTGGTTAAGGGCTTCCACACCATGGTCATAGTATGCCAGCACCAGCTTCATCAGCAGATACTGCTTTTTCAGAGAACTGTAGGTATCTACCTCATGGAACGAGTTCTGGTGAAGGAAGTCCTCACGGATGGATCTGGCTGCTTCCATCTTCAGCCGGTCACCTGCGGAAAGGGCGTCCATACCTACCATTTTTACGATTTCCTCCAGCTCTGCCTCTTCCTGAAGAAGGCTCATCATTTTCTGGCGGTCCGTCATCCAGTCAGAAGCTACATTTTCGTTAAACCATTTCTCCATATTGTCCAGATACAGAGAGTAGCTGGTCAGCCAGTTGATAGCCGGGAAATGTCTTTTATAGGCCAGAGAAGAATCCAGTCCCCAGAATACCTTTACAATACGAAGAGTAGCCTGAGATACGGGCTCGGAAATATCTCCTCCCGGAGGAGACACAGCGCCGATTACAGACAGGGCCCCTTCTCTCTTTTCTTTGCCCAGAGAGATCACATGACCTGCTCTCTCATAGAACTGTGCCAGACGGGAACCCAGGTATGCGGGGTAGCCTTCCTCACCAGGCATCTCTTCCAGACGGCCGGACATCTCACGGAGGGCCTCTGCCCAACGAGATGTGGAGTCAGCCATAAGGGCCACGGAATAACCCATATCACGGAAGTACTCTGCAATGGTAATACCTGTATAAATAGAAGCCTCACGGGCTGCCACAGGCATATCCGAAGTATTGGCGATGAGTACCGTCCTCTGCATCAGGGACTGTCCGGTCTTGGGATCTTTCAGTTCCGGGAACTCGTTAAGAACGTCGGTCATCTCGTTTCCGCGTTCTCCGCAGCCGATATAAACCACAATATCCGCTTCTGCCCATTTTGCCAGCTGGTGCTGGATAACGGTCTTGCCGCTTCCGAAAGGTCCCGGAACGGCGGCAACTCCTCCCTTTGCAATCGGGAAGAAAGTATCAATTACACGCTGTCCTGTGATCAGTGGTTTCTCAGGAGGCAGCTTTTTAAGGTAAGGGCGGCCCTGACGCACCGGCCACTTCTGCATCAAAGTCAGTTCTCTGTCCCCCTGGTCCGTAGCGATCACTGCCACTACCTCTTCCACGGTAAACTCTCCTGCTTTGATCTCCTTTACTGTTCCCTTAACTCCATAGGGCACCATGATCTTGTGATTCACGATCTGGGTTTCCTGAACGGTTCCGATCACGTCCCCGTTTTCTACCTCATCTCCCACCTGTACTGTAGGAACAAAATTCCATTTTAAGTCTCTCTTTAAGGAAGGAACCTCGACTCCTCTTTTTAAGTTGGTTCCTGAAATCTTCATAATATCATCCAGCGGACGCTGGATTCCGTCATAGATGCTGGTGATCAGACCCGGCCCCAATTCCACGGACAGAGGCGCTTCTGTAGACTCTACCGGTTCTCCCGGTCCCAGACCTGAAGTCTCCTCGTATACCTGGATAGAGGCTTCATCCCCATGCATCTCGATGATCTCGCCGATCAGACGCTGGCTGCTTACACGGACAACGTCAAACATATTTGCATCCCGCATACCCTCTGCAATAACCAGCGGCCCAGCCACTTTCTTAATCGTACCTTTGCTCATTGGAACGAATCACCTGCTTTCTAATTATTACTGAATAAAATATCAGAGCCTACTGCCCGCTCTACAGAGTCTTTTACTCCCTGCACTCCCATTCCCGTGTTCCCGGAAACTCCGGGGATCTGGATAATGGCCGGCAGTACCTGTTCCTGATATTTTTCAATGATCTGCTTACACTCTGCTGCCAGGGCTTCCGTGATATAGATGATCCCATATCCCTTCCCTGCCAGAGCTTCTAATTTTTCCTCCGCTTCTTTACGGTTGGCTGCGGGATAAATGTCAAGGCCCAGTGCGGCGAAACCGTAAATGCTGTCGTAATCCCCGATCACTGCAATCTTATACATACATCTCCCTTACCCTTTCCCGGATAGAATCATCAGAAAAACCATTCTGCTTTCCTGACAAGATGATTCGTACCGTTTTGATCTCATTTAACCTGGCCAGCACATAAGCCACCAGAGGCCCTACAGAAAATACCTCATATTTCTGGGGCTGCATATCCTGCATCAAGCGGTTGTCGCACCACCGCTCAAAAGCAGACGGCGACTCTGCGATAGCCTGGCCTCCCTGGGCATAGGCTGTACCTGCCAGATATTCTGTCACAGCATCCATACCTCCTGCGGCTGCCCTGGCAAGCTGATCTATATTCAAGGATTCACATTCTGCCATTGCACGCTTCATAAATTCCACGGTCTTCCCTGTTTTTTGAGAACGGACAGCGATACGGATATCTGCCACGGCGACTATGGACTCTGCATAATCCTTAATGATCTTATCCTTGGCCTTCTGTCCCGCCTGATAAATAGCGTCCAGCGCTGCCCGGTCTACGATCACGTCGCAGAGCTGTCCGTCTCTGGTATGGAGAAGAGCCTCATAGGCTTCCCTGGCAGCATCCGCCATATTTGCCGGAAGCCGTGAAAATTCCTTATTCTGGATGATCTCCAGCATCTCCTGGGGAGGAATACTGGTATCCTCATAGTAAATATTCACAGGCCGGCTTCCCTGGGGAGTGCATGCTTCCTTGATGGCAGCTTTCAGATTGTGAAAAAGATTTGGATAGGACAGCACGTCAAATACGGACATGTCCACGCCCATCTCCCGGATGGTTTCCCAGGTCTTCTCTTCCTCTCTTGTGAGGATTGCTTCCCCGTCTCCCGAGGTTTCCTGATCTCCCCAGCCTTTCTCCTCCAGAACCTGAATACACTCCTCTTCTGTACTACAGCCGATAAGCTGATCGATCACTGCCTGATTAAACAGCTTAGTCTCTAAAGCCCGGATCCTCGCAACCGCATAGGTATATTTGGCATTACTCAAATCGATTCCTCCTTCTGCGGTCACCGCTTATGAAAATAATATCTCGTGAACTTTATCTGAAAGCTCATCTTTTCTGGAATTAAACATTGCCTGGAAACTGCAGTTTTCTTCAATTCCTCCGTATATCAGGACAAAACCGCCGCTGATATCTCTGGTTTCCTCTGAAAGGACTAAAGCCCCTCCATTCTCTTTTGCGATCGCCTGAATTTCCTCTTCAAAGCCCTTTGGCATACGCTCCAGATCTCTTTTTGAAAAACAGATTTCTCCAGCCTGGCCAGCCGCATATTTTCCAAGCATTTTCCGGATACTCTGGAAATATGTTTCCTCATCAGCCTCTGCCAGTGTATTATAGGCCGTCTCCAGCACCTGGGCGATAATTTCCTGTTTCGTCTCCAGAAGTACTTTTCTCTTCTGAAGTGCGCAGGAAGATACAGACCGTTCTTCGGTGTTCTTCACCTCTGCCCGGGATTTCTCCAGGATACGGCTGCTTTCTGCCTGGCCCTTATTTCTGGCCTCTTCCCTGATTCTTTCAGCTTCTTCCTTCGCCTGTTTCAGGATCTCATCTGCATTCTTTTGGGCTTCATCAAGAATCTGGCTCTTCATTTTTTCCAATCCAGTCATTCTCTCAATCTCCCTTTCCTGAACTTTTCTTTTTCTGACTATTACTTAACAGAAACTCTTAAAGCTGAATATTTGTTACAGCCAGGATAGAGATCAGAAGAGAAAGGATCGCATAGGTTTCTACCATTGCCGGGAAAAGCATGGCTTTACCAAACTGATCTGGTTTCTTTGCTACGATTCCGATAGCAGCTGCAGCCGTCTGTCCCTGAGCCTTTCCGGAGATCAGACCTACAATACCAACCGGCAGGCAGGCTGCCAGGACCAGCAGACCCTGCTGGGGAGTCAGATCCAGAACGCCTCCTCCCAGAAGACCGATCTTTGACAGTGTGATAAATCCTACCAGCAGTCCGTAAATACCCTGTGTACCAGGCAGAAGCTGGATTACGAGAACCTTTGCGAATTTTGAAGGATCTTCAGATACGACTCCTGATGCTGCCTGACCGGCGATACCTACGCCAATCGCAGATCCCGCTCCGGCTAAAAATACTGCCAATGCAGCTCCCAATAACGCATAAACAATTCCTAACTGACTCATAAGTATGTTTCCTCCTTAACATCTACATATTTGGTGTTTGCAAAAAATGGTTCAAAGGGCTTTCCGCCACCCTCATAAAATTTACCGAAAAATTCCACGTACTGAAGACGGTTTGTGTGCACATACGCCCCCAGAAGATTGATCGCCAGATTCAAGGCGTGTCCTACAATAAATACTAAAATAAATATTATCGCACCCAGGATGCCGTCTCCAAACATGCTTCCCATCTGATTTACTACAGAAGCGATAACGCCTGTGGCAAGTCCCAGGGCCAGCAGACGTGAATAGGAAAGTACATCGCTGAGCCAGCCTGTCACGTTATATACGTCATAAAGACCCAGAGCCAGACGCAGCACTACATTTTTATTGGAACGACCTGACATAAGGATGAGCCCTACGACGCCTATAATTGCCAAGACTTTGCCCGCACTGCTCATCATCGGCGGAAAAACGCTTGGATCTATCTGAGAAATAGAAGCAAACAGGCTGCTGGGGATCAGCATAAGAAGCAAGCCGATCAAAAATACATACCACAGCACTACGTCGCAGAAAAAGTCCAGGTATTTCTTATCCCGTACAAGGAGATATCCCTTGATTCCCAGTCCGGTGAAAAGATGTATCAGACCAAATGCCATAGAATACAGCAGCAATTTCATGGGGTCATTCAGAGGAACAAACCACAGGGCCTTTACCAGGCCTCCATCCGGAACATTTACATGGAAGAAAGTCCTTGCCACTACATCAATAGCATCTCCAAAATATCCTCCGAAGAGGATACCCCAAATCAGAGTAGAGATTCCACCATACATAAACAGCTTTAATGATTTTCGCATGGAGCTGTCCATTCTGGGAAATTTTTTCACCAGTATGAAGCAGACTAGGAAAACCAGCAGTCCATAGGCCGCATCTGAAAGCATAAGTCCGAAGAAGAATACATAAAAGAAGGACATAATTGCCGTAGGATCGATCTCCCCCTTGGCCGGCAGTCCGAAGGACGCCACGATCCCTTCCACTGATTCTGTGAACTTATTATTTTTCAGCAGGACCGGAGCTTCTTCCTCCTCAGAAATCTCTTCCACTTCCATGCTCATAACAAATTTCTCATTAAGCGCTTTATTCAAAGCACCTACCGCCTTTTTCGGCACATATCCACTGATAAGAAAAGTGGATTTAGACTGAGGCAGAGTTCCTAAAACCTCATATTTCTGTGCTCTTGCCCTGAAATAGTCTGAGACCAGCCTCAGGTTCGTCCTTTCATAGGCATATCTGCGGATTTCCTCCCCACACTTTTCAATTGCTTCTTTCAGCCCCTGTATCTGCCCCTGAAGGCTTTCCCGGGCCCGGGCGGGAACCTGGGCTGTAAGCTGTGAAGGCCTTGCAAATCCGCCCTTGCGCAGAGCTTCTTCTACCTTTTCCTCATCTTCTCTGAGACACAGCACAGCTGCATAAGTACCGTCTCTTCCTGAAGACAGAATCGTCACATCTGCACCTGCCGCGTCGGCAGCGCCTTCCAGGATCATGCCGTAGATTTCTTCCAGGCTTACTTCCTGAGAAAAGGCCCCCAGCAAAAATGCAGTTGTCCTTGTCCCACGGTAAGCCATGGGCACATCCAGACTCATCCAGGGCTCCAGGCTTTCAATCTGATTTTCCAGTTTTTGGATATTTGCCCGGTATTCTCCGATTTTTTTCTGCTGTCCGATTATGGCAGCGGCTACGCTCATAACCTTATCTTTACGCTCCACCGCCTGCTCAAAAATCTCCTTTTCAACCAGCTTTTTCCCTTCCAGGCTGGCAAACATAGAAGACTTTTCCGGCACATACTCCGCCAGAATTCCCAGAGCTGCATCTGCCGAAGCAGCGTTCTTTTCAAACTTGCTTCTGGCCGTCTGGGTGTTCATTTTCTCAAGGCCCTCCACATCCTCCTGAATCTGAGATACCTCCATGATCCCCATAGACTGGATCTTTTCCAGAATGGCTTTTCTGTCTCTTTTCAGCGCGCAGATACTTACTCTTTGCATCTGCAAAACTGCCATACATTCATCCCTCCTTTATCTATGGTCTTTTTTCTCACAGCAGCTTTTGGATCACTCCTTCTACTGCCTTTCCTTCCAGTTCCTCAGCCTTTTTTTTAAGCTGGGCAGCTTCCTCCCCCGCTTCCTTCTTTGCCGCTTCCATCTTTTTTTCTGCGGCCTTTTCGGCTTCCTGCAAGGCTTCTTCAGCCTGTCGGCTGGCTTGGGCAATCATTTCTTTTTCTATCTGTGCAGCTTCTTTTTGCGCATCTTCCGTCATTTGTGCAGCTTCTTTTTTGGCTTTCTCTATGAGTTCTTCCGCCTTCTGCTCAGTGTCCTTGATTGCCTGGATCGTATCTTTTACCAAATTATCACCACCTTCATATAAATTGATATTACTATGGATTATGCATTTTGTCAATTTATTAACATATTTTTTCAATACTTTTCACTACTATTATTCCTATATAACTGTTTTTTACCCATTAAAAAGAGAGATTGAACAATTTTGTCCAATCTCTCCTCTATATTCTATATATTTTGACCATTATCCGTAAAGATATCCGCTATATTCCTCATTGTTCAGGTTACTGCTGTCGACCCACTGGTAACTGGTATTGATAAATGTATCAACAGCCAGATTCTGGTCTGCCCGGACTCCTGCTATTACTGCCGAATATCCCATACCATAAGGATTCTGTGCGATAAATCCCAGCTCACTGCCATTTTCCACCGCACTGCGCTGCTTCTCTCCAGAATCAAATCCAACTACAGTGACCTCTTTTCCAGCAGCGTTTACCGCTTCCAGCACAGCGGTAGAAGCGTCCTCATTTGTACAAAAATAGCCTTTCACTTCCGGATAAAGGGTGAAAACTGCATCCGCCATTTTTTCCATGGTAAAATCATCATTTTCATGGGAAACATTTACGATCTCTATATTCGGATGGTTCTGGGTGATCTCATCCGTAAACCCTTTCTCTCTGTCCTGACTGGTCTGTGCGCTTTCTGTATGCGTCATCACAGCCACCTGACCCTCATCACCAATAGCCTCTGCCAGCCTTCTGGCAGCCTCTGTCCCTGCCGCATAGTTGTCTGTACCGCACAGCGCCGAAATCGGACCATTTTCCACTCCAGAATCCATCATTACCACTGGAATATCATTTTCCGCAGCCATCTCAAGCTGGGCCTCACAAGATTGTCTGTCGATTGCCGCAATGCAGAGGATCGTAGGATTCTCGGAAAGAACCGTATCAATAAGGTCGATCTGCTTCTCCACATCTGTATCATCAGCAGGTGCGTCAAAAGACACCGTGATCTGCTCCTCTCCAGTATAACCCATTTTTTCGTTAAGGGCCTTTACTGCATCTTCTATTCCGTCCCGCACTGTAGTCCAAAAATCATCTCTGTTGCTCTTAAGCACCACTGCGATCCTGCTCCCGGCTTCCGGATTCAGTTCCTCAAGAGAAGTATAGTCCACGGTTCCTGCCTGATCTTTCAGCACTGACATAGCCAGATCCTCTGACATATCTCTGTTGCTGTCCCCTTCTTCCTGGTTTTCCTGTTCTTTTGTATCTGTGCTGTTTTCTTCCTGTTTATTTTCCTCCTGAGCTTCCTGATCAGAAGACTCACTCTGCTCTTCTTCCGATTCCCCCTGGGCATCCTGTGTATCTTCTGCTGCAGTATCTTCCTGTGTGGTCTCAGGTTCCTGTTCCCTTTCTGCGCAGCCGCTGATCATTCCTGTGGTCAGCATGATACACAGAAAGGCTGCTATAGCCTTTTTCATGCTTTTATCCTGCCTTTACATGTTTATCATCCGCTTCAAAACTACGCTTTCATTATACACGAAACTGTTTATTAGTCCAGATGATTTCACATTGTTTATAAATTTTTTTTAAAATCTTAGAAAAGTCTTTGTAATTAATTACTCACGGAGAAGGTCCCATTCCTTAAATATCCCATACAGCAGCAGCGCCGATAATGGCCCCAGCACAAATCCAAAGCCTCCGTACAGGATCACACCCAAATACACGGAGAAGAGGATCAGCAGCGGTGAAAGCCCCACATGACTGCCTATGAGTCTCGGTTCAAGAAACTGTCTGATTGCTGCTGTAAAAATATAAAGGAGAAAAAGTCCAATGCCTGCAGCTGTTTTTTCCTGAAAAAGCAGAATTATTCCTGCCGGTATAAGAAAGGTTCCCGTTCCCAGAACCGGCAGTGCATCTAAAAGTCCTGTCGCCAGGCCAAGGCCCAGAAAATATGGGATCTTCAGTATCCAGAATCCGGCAACACATACTGCGCATATCAGACATGTAATCTTAAATTGTGCTTTCAGATATCCCTTTGCTCCTTCCAGCAGATTCTTTCCCAGACTGATCCCTTTCTGGAAAAAACTTTTCTGCTCCAGGATTTTTCTGATCTTCTCCCTTTCCTGTAAAAACAGAATTGCAGAAACGATCCCTATGATAAAGGCGCCCAGGATCGTAACGCAGACCTTTACAGAACCTACCGCCCGATCCATACTAAGCCCCTCCTCCAAGATATACTCCTGAAAATTTCCCACTTGTCTGAAAATATACTCCCTGCTTTCCGATGCAGGTATCCCCGTAAATTTTTCAACCCCCTGGCAGCATTGCCCTACCAGCTCTGTGGCCTCTGCTTTTATTTGAGGATAGTATTTCACACAGTCTCCTATTTTTTCTGTGATATACTCGGCTCCTGCCAGAAGAGCGGCTACTCCCGCAACAGTAAATGCTAAAATAAAAAAGGCGCCAAAGCCGCTTTCTTTGATATGAAGCCTTTTGCTCCACTTCTTTTTCGACAGATACCGGGCCAGAGGATGAACTGCCTCAGCCAGAATCCAGCCCATTAAAAAAGGGAGCATCACAGGAAAGACATATTTCATGCCTAAGATCACTCCTGCTATAACTCCCATCTGCAAAATAATTCTTTTTATCTTCATCTGACCCTCACCCCATTTCCTGTTTTTCTTAGTATAGGGAAAGGTCAGATACTTATACTATAGGAAAATTTCCATCAGGCTTTACCTGAAATTCCATCATTTTCCCTGTTGAGGGATGGCAAAAAGACAGCCTGGCCGCACAAAGACAGATTACCCGCCATTCACCTTTTCCATCCTCTTTTTCGTTATATTTCGTATCTCCCAGGATCGGAAAACCTGCATGTGCCAGCTGCACCCGTATCTGATGATGTCTCCCGGTCTTTAAGTTGATCTCCAGCAGACTACAGTTCTCTCCTTCTTTCAAAACTTTATATTCTAATACAGCTTTCTTGCTGTTTTTTGTCTTCTTCTCAACCACTCTGGAATAATTACTTCCTTTGACCTGTTCTATCTGGTCTTCTAATATCCCCTCTTTTATCTCCGGTATTCCCTGGACACAGGCCAGATAAGTTTTTTTCATCTGTCCTGTTTTCATCTGCTCACTAAGAGAAGCCCCGCTTTTCTGATTTTTCCCAAATACCAGAACTCCCTGAACCGGCTGATCTAACCTGTGGATAACTGCCAGATAAGTATCCTCTCCCCTAAAGGCCAGATGGTTCTTCAGTCCGCTTTCCAGATCCATGAGCCCTGTCCTTCTGGTCTGTACCGGTACGCCCCCAGGTTTCTTGCATACAATTATATCCTTATCTTCATACAAAATAATTTCTTCAATGTTTAATCTTGAACTTCCCATATTTCCCCTTAGTAAAAACATTTTTTCGCAAAGGAACAACCGCCATATCTTCAATTTCTTTTCCGATACAACGGTTGTCCTAATGCTCTTCTTTATTCAATTTTTCAAACCTCGTTTTCTTGCTTTCTATTTCGATATTTATCAGCAAAGATATTTTTTCTATTCAGTATCAATATATAATTGATGCTCTTTTTAATTTTCTCTTTGATCAATATCTTTTTCTAATGTTTTTCAGTTGCTTTTTTAGCTTTTATTGTAATCCCCTTTTATAAATTCTATTCAGAACTTATTGAAAGTTTTATATCAATCTCTATATAGGATAATAAAAAGTTTCTAACAAATAGTTCGGGCTATTTTGTTTTCCAAACATTTCTTTATATATTTCTTATCAGTGTATCGAATCTTTTTCCTTAAGATTCTCGAATACAACAGGCTTATTTCTACGAATACAACTCATCATATCACTTTATCTCTTCAACTTCTATACACTTTCAAACGATATATAAATACTTTGTTTTTTTAAAATATATTTCTTTACATATATCTTAAAATCTTTCTATTATTTTTGTGGTAAATATTCAATATGAGGACATTTTTGATATATCTACCTGAAACTTTTTATCCTCTTTTTAAGTATTTTAAGGATTTTCACGATTACTTTTTATTTCAGGTCTTTCTTTAGGGGAGTAATGCCTTACCACTCTCATATTGATAATTTGATTCATCCGTTCCCATTGGACTAAACCTCCTTATCTTTATTACTAAAAACCTTTCACCAAATAAAATTTTACTTTTTTCCTTGGAAGATTAACTTTTAATTATTATTTATAAGTCTTATCTTGTATTCTCCATACACCTAAAGTTTTATAAATAACAATTACTTTTTAATCTTTATTCCTTGTGGCCATCTTCAAAATTGATTTCTCGTTTCTAATTTTGAAATGGTTATGAAGTATTTTGATTTGGTGTTTTGTTTTTTGTTGATATTATAATACAACACGATCTGTAATTTGTCAACCTATTTTT
>UQSX01000006.1 GCA_900543715.1 uncultured Blautia sp.
CACCGCTGACTGGGAAATATAGAGCTGCCTGGAAGCCTGAGAAAAACTCAGGGTAGTGGCAACATAATAAAATACCTTGTATAATTCAAAGCTGATATCCATAAGGGGCCCTTCCTTTCCTCCCGGTATTTTTTCCTGCTGTACCGTAGATTTTCCAGCCTACGCCTGGGCAGGTCCGTAAATGCTAAGAGATACTATATAGGGAATGATTTCAGGTGTCAACTTGTTTTTTTACATATAAATGCAAAATTTTGACAACCCTTTATTGATGAGTATTACTTATAAAAAATATTAGTCATATTAATTTTACTTATAATGTGAATTGTGATAAACTGAGTCCATAGAGTGCTATACAAATGTTATTGCCCCAGGGGCAGAAAGGAGCTTACATGAGCGAAGTAAGGCGTGTCTATGTAGAGAAAAAACCGGATTTTGCGGTAAAGGCCAAAGAGCTGAGACATGAGATTAAAAGTTATCTGGGAATCGGAGATGTTACCGGTGTCCGTGTGCTGATCCGGTACGATGTGGAAAATATTTCTGATGAGGTATTTGAGAAGGCCTGCACCTGTGTATTTTCTGAGCCGCCTGTAGATGATTTATATAAGGAAACCTTTGAAGCAGCAGAGGGCTCTAAGATTTTTTCGGTAGAGTATCTGCCGGGACAGTTCGATCAGAGAGCGGATTCTGCAGTACAGTGTATCCAGTTCCTGAAAGAAGATGAACAGCCCATCATCCGTTCCGCTACTACCTATGTAATCGAGGGAAATGTTTCCGATGAAGAGCTGGAGGCTATTAAGAATCACTGCATTAACCCGGTAGATTCCAGAGAAGCAGAGGCAGTAAAGCCGGAGACTCTGGTGACCAAGTTTGACGAGCCGGAAGATGTAAAGATCTTTGAGGGATTTACAGAAATGGAAGAGGAGGCGTTAAAAGAGCTTTATACTTCTCTGAATCTGGCTATGACCTTCAAGGATTTCCTCCATATTCAGAATTATTTTAAAGCAGAAGAAAAGAGAGATCCTTCCATGACGGAAATCCGCGTGCTGGATACCTACTGGTCCGATCACTGCCGTCATACCACCTTCTCCACAGAGCTGAAAAATGTAGAGTTCGGAGAAGGAGATTATAAAGAACCGATTGTAAAAACCTATGAGAAATATCTGGCAGACCGCCAGGTGATCTATAAAGACAGGGATGACAAATTTGTCTGCCTGATGGATCTGGCTTTGATGGCTATGAAGAAATTAAAGGCAGAGGGAAAACTCCAGGATCAGGAAGAATCTGAAGAGATCAACGCCTGCTCTATTGTAGTTCCTGTAGACGTAGACGGAAAGGAAGAAGAGTGGCTCATCAACTTTAAGAATGAGACACATAACCATCCTACAGAGATCGAGCCTTTCGGAGGCGCAGCTACCTGTCTTGGCGGAGCTATTCGTGACCCGCTGTCCGGACGTACCTATGTATATCAGGCTATGCGTGTGACCGGCGCAGCAGATCCCACCGTATCTGTGAAAGATACCATGAAGGGAAAACTTCCTCAGAAAAAGCTGGTCAGAGGAGCTGCAGAAGGATATTCTTCCTACGGAAACCAGATTGGTCTGGCTACCGGTTATGTAAAAGAAATCTATCACCCAAATTATGTGGCAAAACGTATGGAGATCGGCGCTGTTATGGGAGCTGCTCCAAGAAGAGCCGTTATCCGTGAAACCTCAGATCCAGGAGATATCATCATCCTTCTGGGAGGACGCACCGGCCGTGACGGCTGCGGCGGAGCTACCGGTTCTTCCAAAGTCCATACAGAGGAATCTATTGAGACCTGCGGTGCAGAAGTACAGAAGGGAAATGCTCCTACTGAGAGAAAAATCCAGAGACTGTTCCGCAGAGAAGAGGTCAGCAAGATCATTAAAAAGTGCAACGATTTCGGTGCAGGCGGCGTGTCCGTAGCCATCGGTGAACTGGCAGCAGGTCTGAAGATCGATCTGGACAAGGTGCCGAAAAAATATGCCGGCCTGGACGGTACAGAAATTGCTATTTCTGAGTCTCAGGAACGTATGGCAGTAGTGATAGACCCCAAAGATGTAGATGCCTTCCTTGGCTATGCCCAGGAGGAAAACCTGGAGGCTGTGCCTGTGGCTGTTGTTACTGAGAGCCCCAGACTGGTGATGAACTGGAGAGGAAATACGATCGTAGATCTGTCCAGAGCATTCCTGGATACCAACGGCGCTCATCAGGAGACAGACGTATATGTAGAAGTTCCTAATAAAGAAGGAAATGTTTTAGACAGAGCTTCTGATATCGGAGATGTGAAGAAGAAATGGCTGGATACACTTTCAGACCTGAACACCTGCTCCCAGAAGGGACTGGTGGAAATGTTTGACGGCTCTATCGGTGCAGGAAGCGTATTTATGCCTTACGGCGGAAAATATCAGCTTACAGAAACCCAGACCATGGTTGCAAAAGTTCCGGTCCAGAACGGCAAGACCGAGACGGTTACCATGATGAGCTATGGCTTTGATCCTTATCTGTCAAGCTGGAGCCCATATCACGGAGCTGTTTACGCTGTGACAGAATCTGTGGCAAGAATCGTAGCTTCAGGCGGAGATTACAGCAAGATCCGCTTTACCTTCCAGGAATATTTCCGGAGAATGACCGAAGATCCTCACCGCTGGAGCCAGCCTTTTGCAGCTCTTCTGGGAGCTTATGCTGCACAGATTGGCCTTGGACTTCCCTCTATCGGCGGCAAGGACTCTATGTCAGGAACCTTTAATGATATCGATGTACCTCCTACTCTGGTATCCTTTGCTGTGGACGTGGCAAAAGAAAAAGATATTATCACACCGGAGCTGAAGAAAACAGGAAGTAAGCTGGTATGGCTGAGAATGCCCAAAGCTGCCTATGATCTTCCGGATTTTGAGGCCCTGAAGGAACAGTATGGTAAATTCAGAGAAGACGTTCAGGCAGGAAGAATCCTCTCTGCATATGCTCTGGACCGTCATGGCATTGCCGCCGCTGTTTCTAAGATGGCTTTTGGCAATCAGAAAGGCGTGAAGATTGAACATAATGTAGATGAGAGAGACCTGTTCTCACCTGGATTTGGAGATATTATCTGTGAAGTGGCAGATGGAAAGGTAGGAGAACTGGCCATTACCTATACTGTGATCGGTGAAGTGACAGATACTGCCTGCCTGGAATATAAAGATATGAAGATTACTATGGCAGAAGCTCTGGAAACCTGGAAAGCTCCTTTGGAGAAAGTCTTCAAGACACGTTCCGGTTCTGAAACAGATGATGCTACCAAAAGTATGGATAAGGGTCTCTATGACACCAAGGACGTACACATCTGTTCCCACAAAATCGCCCAGCCTACAGTGTTCATTCCTGTATTCCCGGGAACCAACTGCGAGTACGACAGCACAAAGGCATTTGAAAGAGCGGGAGCAAAGGTTATTACCAAGGTATTCAAGAATCTGGATGCGGAGCACATCCGTGATTCCGTGGAAGTCTTTGAAAAAGCCATTGACCAGGCACAGATGATCATGTTCCCAGGCGGATTCTCCGCCGGTGACGAGCCTGATGGATCTGCCAAGTTCTTTGCGACAGCTTTCCAGAATGCAAAGATCAAAGAAGCAGTTATGCGTCTGTTAAATGAGAGAGATGGATTGGCTCTTGGTATCTGCAACGGCTTCCAGGCTCTGATCAAGCTGGGACTGGTTCCCTACGGTGAGATCATGGGACAGACAGAAGAATCTCCTACACTGACCTTTAATACCATTGGACGTCATATTTCCAAGATGGTTTACACCAAAGTGGTGACAAACAAATCCCCATGGCTGTTAAAGGCAGAGCTTGGAAAAGTTTACACCAATCCGGCTTCCCACGGTGAAGGACGGTTCGTAGCTAACGAAGAATGGCTGAAGAAACTCTTTGAGAACGGCCAGGTGGCTACTCAGTACTGCGACCTGAATGGAAACATTACTATGGACGAAGAATGGAATGTAAATGGTTCCTACTGCGCGATCGAAGGCATCACCAGTCCTGACGGACGTGTTCTGGGCAAGATGGCTCATTCCGAAAGAAGGGATGACGGCGTAGCTATCAACATCTACGGCGAGCAGGACATGAAGATCTTTGAGTCCGGAGTAGAGTATTTCAAATAAAAAATTAGAAAGAATTATATAAAGAAAAAGCACAGGGCCCTTAAAAGGGCGGCTGTGCTTTTTCTTTATAACTTCTTTTGTAAACAGTTGTAAACTTTACTTCGTACATTTACTCCTCCAGGGCTTTTTTTAATTCTTCCATGCTTTGATAGCCTTTTACATTTGGATCCTGAGAGATCCGCTTAGCTTCCTCCATTGCTTCTAACGTCTGTTGACTATAATTTGGTATTTCTACATTAAAAGGATTTGCTTTACAATGTCAATTGTTTGTAATTATGTAAGGACTATTTGGCACTTTCCCAGGCCTCCATGATCTGGCGGCATACGTAAGGAACAAGAGGATTTTCATTGGATTTTCTGTAGATAAAGCCCATGGTACTGTCCATGTTCTGGATCGGTACCCGGACAAGCTGGTGATTTTCGCTGTCCCGCATATAAGTGTCTGCCACAAAGATTTCCATACCCGTATCAAAGTTGCAGATAAAGGCATTAGGGGAGCTGACATATTTGGAGACCAGAGGTGAAAATCCGGCTCTGGCGCACATTTGGACCACAAGCTGTTCATACATAGGGGTATCCTTTGGGGACACCATGAGGAAAGAATAGGGCCTCAGATCCTGAATGGAAACCGAAGACCTGGAAGAAAGAGGATTTTCCGGGCGCATATAGGCGTAATAGGTTCCGGCCGAAAGAGAAAAACAGGCCAGATCCCCATGCTGATAGGAGGGGAGCTCGAAGCCGCAGGTAATGACGATATCAATTTCTCCTTTCAAAAGCTGCTTATTCAGATCCTGGAATGGCAGACATTCGGTATGAAAATTTGTGAACTTCTTTTCTTTCTGCAAAATATTTTTGGTATCCAGAAAGATCCTTTCCAGATTGGAGGAATCCGGAAGTTTTCTGTTACCTTATTGAAGAGCCGGAGGCTTTGGAAGCTTTTTATACCCGCCTTACTGATTGGCTGATCCAGCTGATCACTATTGTGCACCGGGTATATGGAGTAGACGTTATCACTTTCCATGATGATATGGGAACCCAGAGAAGTCCTTTCTTCTCTACTCAGATGTTCAGAGAAATCATGTGTCCTCACTATAAAAGGATCACAGATGCAGCTCATGAACTGGGTATGTATGTAAACTTCCATTCCTGCGGATGTATCGAAGCGCATCTGGAAGCTATTATCGAGGCAGGATTTGACTGCTGGGAAGGCCAGGACAACAGTAACGATAAGAAGAGGACTATGGAACTGTATGGAGACAGACTGGTGCAGTCCAGCAATTTTGTACCGGAACCGGATATGCCTGTGGAAGAGGCCAGAAAAGTTTTAGAAGACTGGGTAGAAACCCTTGGAAAGAAAGGCAGATTTATGATATGGCTGAATACTGTCCAGGAGCCTTATCTCACAGAAGGCAGCAAGGCTATTTATGAGGCTTCCAGGAAATTATACGAGAAAGAGTAATGGATCTGAATTGGAGAGAATAGAGACTTGGCTATTCTCTCCAATTTGCCGGCAGGACTGAATTTAGAGGCTTAAAAAAGGATTTCCCAGTCAGGAACGCCTCCGATTTTCAAAAAAAGGTATTTTTTCAATAGCACCTAAAATATCCTGAAAATCTTCTTTGGGAGCCAGATTTATGTATTCCCTTAACAGGCTGGCTTCCTGCTTTTTATACGGGCCGTAGAAAATATTATAGAGATCATGGCCCCGGACATAGATTTTAATCTTTTCCATATGTTTTTTTATGTCTTCTTCTGTTTTCAGATCCTGTCCCAGGATCTGGACAAGATGGCGCCCGCCCCGGGTGCGGTGGAGATATTCCGTCCATTTTTCCCGAAGGATTTTATAGAAGGCCTCCGGCTCCGGGAGGATGCCAAGCCTGGCCATAACCTCCGGATTCAGAAAATAATTTTCAAAAGAATAATATTTCAGGACCAGTACATTTTTCGATGTTACTCTGGGCAGACGGTCCACATCTTCCAGATTTCGTTCTTCGTAATAGCGGCACAGAGACCGTACCAGATCTTCATGGTCTTTTCCGTCTCCGTCCCGAATCATAAGAAACTGATCTTTCAGGTAGACCTGGTTCATATATTTCAGGTTTGCATAGGTCTTGATATTGGTACAGCTGTTTGTAGTTATGATCGATACTCTGGACAGACTGCCGTCTTCGTTGTAAATTTCAGAATAATATTTTTCCAGAAGAAGGGGAAGACGGCTTTTGTCCTGCTTTCCTTCTACGATAAATACGAAATCCACCCCCAGAAGATCTCCTGCGGAGTAGCCCAGATCTTCCAGGACCCGGGAGAGGCTGGTTTTTTCCCGGACGCTGGGAAGGCCTTTCTCATCCAGAACAATCTGGCGGATCTGCCGGCTGTTGAAAGGTGACAGCAGATTGGGAGAGTGGGTGGAGAAGATTACCTGACATTTTTTGGAAAGCCTGTAAAGGATTTCACTGGAGGTTTTCTGAAGCTGAGGATGAAGAAAGATTTCCGGATCCTCCATAAGGAGAAGTGAGGGAAGCCGTTCCTCGTCTTCCATGTACGCTTCCAGAAGAGACAGAAGGTAAATGCTCCGCATTCCCTCCCCAAGCTGGGATACAGGGAAGGGGTCCTCCTGGTTTTTCTGCCGGATATATCCCTGAACCTGGAAAAGGTCTCCTGTATGGCTGGTAAGATTATAGATGATCTCGCCGTGATAGCCGCTGTTTTTCCCGAAATACTGGTTTACTTTTCCGGAGAAATCTTTCAGATTCATGTGGTATAGCTTGTATTCCAGAAGTTTTTCTGTCTCAAAGGCGTTAAGCTCCTCCGGAGTTTTACGGTTCAGAAGACCGATACAGGAGAAACAGTGGGTACACTTTTTCATAGGATCAAAAAGGCAGCAGTCCATACGCATCTGATTCAGAAGATCGTCCTCCGTAAAGGAAAGAAGATTGCGCTGGACTTTTTCCAGATTCCGCTCACTGTCCAGAAAATAGACAGAGGGGAGAAGCTGGGGAATATAACGGCTATTTTTATGAAAACCATCGTGATACCGGATACTGCCGTTCTGGTTGGCAATATAGGTGAAGGTCAGCACATCCTCCTGAAAGGAGGGGAGCTTCTGACAGAAATCCCGATACCAGGAGTCCCAACGCTTATAGGAGCTGACCTTTTTGGCATGGAACAAAAGCTCCAGGTCACGAGAAGTCAGGGAAAGAGAAACGGAAATTTCAATATTCTGCTTCTGGAGGTTAAAATCCGAAGCAGATGGAAGATATTCTCCCATAGCCGCGGCCACAGCCTGAAGGATAGAGGATTTTCCTACACTGTTCTGGCCTACCAGGATCAGAGCGGATTCGATATCCCGAAGGATCATATTTTCTATAGATTTAAAGTTTTGTATCTGAAGAAAAGAAATTTCCATGAACAGCCTCCTGCTTTTTTGGTATTATCTTCATCATAGCATAGGAATAAAAAAAATGATACAAAAATGTGGACACATACAAAGAGGCTGCCCTGCCTGGAAAAACGGACAGGAAGAACTGCTTTCGCATAAAACAAATGTAAAAAATATTTGACATTTCGGGGGATAAGAATTATACTGAAAATGTAAAAAGTGTTTGACATTATGTGGAAGGTAAAGGGGATTTTTATGGGAAAATATACGATTCTGCTGTTTGTTTTTGTGATCGTGTTATTGTTATTTGCGGTACTGGATATTCTGATGATCATATCTTTAGTGCGGCCGGGAGATGAGAGAGGACAGATTATAGTGTGGAAGGCCAGTGCCTTTACGCTCCTTGGCATGACGGGAGCCTTGATCATCGAGATTATTGAAGGCATTGCGGGAGGCCAGGATATGACGATCAATCCTTTTGTACATTTAACAGCTACGGCAATCGTCTACTTTGGAGCATTGTTATTTTTTAAAAAAAGGCATGGTGGCTGATATGAAAAACAGGATCAGAAAGCTGCGGAAGACACTGGGGATCTCCCAGGAGGAGCTGGCCAGAAAATGCGGCGTGTCCAGACAGACCGTGAACGCCATAGAAAATAATAAATATGATCCTACCCTTTCTTTAGCCTTCCGCCTTGCTATGGAGCTTCAGATAAGGGTAGATGAACTGTTTATATTTTGTGCAGAGGAAGATTAAGGATACGGGCTAGGTGATTCCCCTCCGCAGATAAAACACTGCCAGCTGAGTTCTGTCCCGAAGCTCCAGCTTATCCAGTATGGCGCTGAGGTAATTCCGGACAGTTCCCTCGCTTAAATATAATTTTCCTGCGATTTCTTTGTTGCTCAGCCCCTGGGCAACCAGATCGATCACTTCTAATTCCCTGGGACCGATGTGATAATCTTCCCAGGGAAAACTTTTTTGATTGTTCAGAAGTCCTGGGAGTTTTGCCGTGATCTCGCTTCCGTAGACTGTCTGGCCAGAGTATACTGCTTTCAGAGCAGGAATGATACTGTTGTAATCCTGTTTTAAAAGATAACCCTTAGCTCCCAGTTTTAAAGCCTGGATAATGTACTCGTCATCTAAAAAGGTGGTGAGGAGCAGGATTCTGGCCTGGGGATATCTGGAAAGGATCTCTTTTGAAGCTGCCAGACCGTCCATCTTTTCCATACGGATATCCATAAGAAGAATGTCCGGAATTAAGGAGGCATACAAGGATACTGCCTCTTTTCCGCTTTTTCCGGCACCACAGACTTCAATCTCTGCATCTGCCTCTAAAATAGTTTTCAGGGCAGTGGTAATTAAAAAATCATCGTCTACAAGCAAAACTCTCATAATACATCTCCTGTTATTCTAAAATAGAATTCTCCGTTTTTTCCTTTGGAATCGTAACAAAAATCTGAAATCCCTTATTTTCCTGAAAATGAATGGTACCCTTCAGCGCTTCCACACGCTCCTGCATATTGGACAGGCCAATGCCCTTGCCGGGAGAGAAGTTTCCTCCAGCGCCGTTGTCCCGGATGATGAGCTGATACATGGCCGGGTGCTCCCGGATAGTCACCCAGGCTTTATCGGCCTGACTGTGGGCAGAAATATTAGAAAGCCCTTCTTTTAAAATGGCGATAAAGCAGTAACGTATCTGAGGCGGGGGCGGATTGTCTATATCATATTCCAGAGAGACCGGGCAGTAATGGAAGTCTGCTACCAGATTTTCGGCAGTTTCTCTTAAGTTTACGGCCTCATTGTGAAGGTCGTGGACGCTTTCCCGGATATTGTTCATGGCAGTATTTAAGGTGTCTTCTAACTGAGACAGAGGTTCTTTGGCAGAAGGGTCGCGGAAGACTGTTTTCATAGCCCCGGTGAGCAAGATGGCCCGGGAGAGCATGTGGCCTACGTGGTCATGGATTTCCCTGGCAATCCGGTTCCGTTCTTTTAAGGTAGCGGCGTAGATTTCATAGTTTTGTTTCTCGATCAAAGTCTTATTTTTTTCCTTTAACAACAGATTATGTTCAATTCCATCATCCCGGACTTTCTTGTAATTTTGAGAAAGTTTTTCATAAGAAGCGCTGCGGTACCACAAAAGTCCTCCAAGACAGATTCCCATGAGAAGATAATAGATGACAAAGGAAGAATACTTAGAGGCAGGGAAGAAAAACAGGACTCCCAGAGGTACCAGAGCCCAGAGTCTGCCGGAAGCAGAGAAGAGGGCAGAAAAATAGTCATAGGCCAGAAGGGGAAAAAAGAAAACTCCCTGAGGGAAAATCAGGGTTATCAGACCATAGAGGGTCAGAGCCAGAAGAGGAAAGGATTTCTTTGGGCAGACTTCAAAAAGGGCAGAAAGGGCTGCAGCCAGAAAAAAGAAACATACATATACAGGGCCTGTCTGGAGAAGCAGGCAGGAGCCCAGCGAATAGAGAAGAAGCAGAGTCTTATCTGTAAGTCGGTTCAAAATACAATCCCCCTTTCCCGTTTTTATCAGTATATCATGATTTTTCCCAACTGCCTATGTGACATTTGTCATGGAGGATTCTGACAGGAGACACTGTGAAGGATTCGGGAAGTCTGTTATGATAAATTCAGAATCAGACAGCGGAGCAGTCCGCAGCAGGATTTTGTGAAACCTCACAGGAAAGGAGACTGGAACATGTCTATGATTGAAATCAGAAATCTGGTAAAAAGATATAAAGACACCGTAGCCCTGGATCATCTGAATCTGGATATAGAGGAGGGAGAGATTTTTGGCCTTCTGGGGCCCAACGGTTCCGGAAAAACCACAGTGATCAACTGTCTGCTGGCTCTTTTGAAATTTGACAAAGGAAGCATTAAGATTTTTGGCCAGGAAATGGAGCCGGACAGCTATGAGATCAAGCGGCAGATTGGAATTGTCATGCAGAATGTGGCGGTATTTCATGAGCTGACAGTCTATGAGAACATCGATTATTTCTGTGGTCTCTATGTGTCGGATAAAAGGGAAAGGAAAAAACTGGTGGAGGAGGCCATAGCTTTCACCGGACTGGAGGGTTATGAGAGAAAACGGCCCAAAAAGCTGTCAGGAGGGCTTTTAAGGAGACTGAATATTGCCTGCGGTATTGCCCATAAGCCCAGACTGATCATTTTAGATGAACCTACGGTGGCAGTGGACCCTCAGAGCAGGAATAAGATCCTGGAGGGAATCTGCCAGATGAACCGCCAGGGCTCTACCATTATTTATACTTCTCATTACATGGAAGAGGTGGAACAGATCTGCAGCCGGATTGCCATACTGGATAAGGGGCGATGTCTGGCCCTGGGAACTAAGGAAGAGCTGAAAAATATGATTAAGACCGGGGAGAAAGTCCATGTAGAAGGTATCCGTCTTACACCTGAGCAGCTGGAAGTGATCCGCCATATGCCCCAGGTATTTTCCACTGTTTATGAAGAAGCAGACCTTACTCTGCGCTTTCAGGGAACCGGCAGTCATCTTCTGGGTCTTCTCCACTATATGGAGGAAGAAAATCTTACCTGCGGCAGATGTTTTTCAGAGCTGCCTACTTTAAATGATGTGTTCCTGGAGATCACAGGGAAAGAGCTGAGAGATTAGGAGGGACGTAAAATGCTTCAGATCATGAAAAGACAGATCCTGGTAAATATCCGGGAGAAATCCAATATTTTCTGGACCATGCTTTTTCCGTTGATCCTGGCTACGCTGTTTCATTTTACCCTGGGAGGGACCATAGGAGAACATGCCATGGAGGATATCCGGGCAGCTTTTGTCACAGACCAAAATGCGGACAGCCAGGAAGAAGAGGCTTTTCTGAAATACCTGGAAAGCTTTGACCAGGATTGGTTTCAGATTATTCCCATGAGCCAGGAGGAGGCCAGGGAAGCTCTGAAAAACGATGAAATTCTGGGGATTTTCTACGGAGGGGAGGAGAAGAAGCTGGTTATCGGAGAGGACTCTACATACACCAGCATTCTTTCCCAGACATTGGAGATTTATGAGAAAAATGAACATATGCTGGCCCAGATTGCCGAAGAACATCCGGAAAACCTCCAGGCAGCCACAGAAGCCATGGGAGAGTGGGGAACTTATACAGAAACAGTGACTTTCCGGGGAGATTCCCTGGATTATACCCAGAATTATTTCTTTGCCCTGATTGCTATGACCTGTCTCTATGGAAGTTTTATGGGAATGTATAATACAGTAGGCGTCCAGGCAAATACCTCTGACTTAGGGGCCAGGCTGGCGGCAGGATGTGTAAAGCGTTATAAGACCATTACCGCCAGTCTCCTTTCTTCCTGGCTGGTAAGTTTTGCAGAAGTTCTGGTACTGCTTTTTTACATGGCTGTAGTTCTGGGAGATTTCCACATTGGAGAACAGGGAGGAGAAATCCTGCTGATCTGTTTTGCTGCGACCCTGTATTCTTCCAGTATCGGAATGGTCATAGGAACAGTGGGAACCTGGAGTACAAACCTGAAAAACGGTATTATCGTGGCGGAAAGTCTTGCCTGCTCTTTTGCAGCAGATCTGATGATCAGCGGAGTGAAAGAGACCATTGAGACATATGTGCCTGTCATCAACCGGATCAACCCGGGAGCCCTGATCACTGACGCTTTTTACAGTGTGCTGATCTACGAAGATGGAGAAAAATATTTCAGAAGCCTGTCTTTGCTGACTTTTTTCGGAATCCTGCTCCTGGCAGCGGCGGTCTTATCAATGAGGAGAATGCGCTATGAAAGTATATAAAGGATATCTGATCGCTTTAAAAAGAAATATATCTACGGTTATTTTGTACTGCACTATTTTTTTAGGTGTGGCAGTTTCTATGGTATATCTTTCTAACAGAGGGGAAAACACCGGAGATTATTCTCAGGAAAGGCTTGCTATTGGAATTGTAGACAGGGACAACAGCCTGTGGTCCCAGGTTCTGGAGAAATATCTGGAGCAGTATCATGATGTGACGGTAATGGAAGATGACATGGATGAGCTGGCGGAGGCGGTTTATGGAAGACGCATCCGATATGCAGTAATCATACCGGAGAACTTTTATGAGGAGTGTATCCAGGGAGGGGGAAAAGTGGAATCCGTTACCGAATCTGGAAGTCAGTGGGAATATTATGTGAACAGCCGTGTAGATAATTTTATCAACAGTGCCAGAATATATCTGGCTGGGGGATATACCCAGGAAGAAGCAGCCGAGAATGTGCTGGATACAGCAGATATCCAGGCACAGGTAGAGCTGGAAAGTTCCAGGGAAGATCTGGGAATCTACAATGTATTCCGCTTTATGCCCTATCTGTACTTTAGTATCCTCTGTTTTGTCCTGGGACTTATCCAGAAGGAATATCAGAATATAGACATCCGGCGAAGACTGGAGGCCTCCAGCATAACCTTGAAAAATAAGAATATCCAAAGCCTCCTGGCATTTCTCACAGTGGGGATTTTTTCCTGGATACTCTGCGAGGGGATCGGGATAGCAACCTGCTTTTCCGAATTCTGGAGCAGCCCTAATAAATGGCTGATCCTGCTTAATGGATTTACCATTATGCTGGGTGCACTTGCAGCAGCCTTTTTTGTAGGATCAATGGCCAGGACAGAGGCTGCGGTAAATGGAATGGCCAATGTGCTGAGTCTGGGATTCTGCTTCCTGGGAGGGATTTTTGTTCCTCTGGAGTTATTGACAGGAGTGGTCCGGAGAATCGGCCAGTTTTTCCCTACTTACTGGTATGCTCAGAATATTTCCATCCTCAGTTTTAACGAAACCCTGACGGACTCTCTGAAGACCACACTGCTTCAGGGAATGGGAATCCAGATTCTCTTTGCTCTGGCCTGTGTAGCGGTGGCTCTGACTGTTGGAAAAGCCAGGAGGCAGGAAGAGTAAACATCTCCTGCCTCCTGGCCGGGTTATGACTTTATACGTATGAAAAGAATTCCCAATATCATGGCTAACAGCTGGGACAGAGGCACACTGGCCCAGGTTCCCCAGATATCTGCCAAAACAGGCACAAAAAGAAGCAGCAGGGCCAGAAGCACGGGCTCTCCGTAGATCAGCACATAGGCCCTGAGGTCCTTTCCAGTGGCGTAAAAGTAAGAGGTAGTCACCCTGGATATGCTGACAAAGAGGTACCCTGCCAGGAAGACCGGCAGTATCCGGCTGATTTCCACAGTGACTGAACGGGAGGCACCGAAAAGGGCTCCGGCCTGATCCCGGAGGAAGAAAAGCAGGACTACGCATACCAGGCTGACCAGGAAAGAAAAGCGGTAGGCCAGATTTCGAAGCTGCAGGGTCTTCTCTTCTTTCCCCTGACCATAGGAAAGGCTTAACAGAGGCTGGCAGCCATCGCTGACTCCCTGGAGCAAGAGCTGTACCACGCAGCAGATATAGCTTACGGGAGCATAGCAGGTTACTGCCATAGCCCCTCCAAAAACAGAGGCGCTTTTATTTACCAGGATCAGCGTGATGTTGGGAGCAAAAGTCAGGCCAAAGGGAGAAATCCCTACCTGGAATATTTTTTTGATAAGGAGAAAAGCATGCTTTCCAAAGGAGAAGACAGGCTTTTCTTTTTTTCTCAGGAAAAAGCCCAGGCACACCAGGAAAGTGACTCCCTGGCCGATGTCTGTGGCAATGGCGGCCCCCGTCATTCCCATAGAAAAACGCCATACCATGAGATAGTCCAGGACAATATTGGTGAGAAAACCTGCGATCATGGCCGCCATGGCTGTTACGGAGCCGCCCATATTCCGGATGAAAGGCACCAGCCCAGTGCCCAGAACCTGAAAAACAGCTCCCAGAGATATAAAGAAAATATATTCTCTGCCCAGGGTATAGATTTCTCCTGTGGCTCCAAAAAGCCTCAGTACCGGAGCTCCTATAGCCATGAGCATAAAAGTAAAGAGAACCCCCAGTCCAAAAAGGAGAAAAAGAGCCATACTGAAAAATTCCCGGCTTCTTCTGGGCTTTTGGCTGCCCATGGCAATGGAGTATTCTACGGCTCCTCCCATGCCTATACCGGTGCCTATGGCCTGGAGAAAGGCAGTGAGAGGATAAGCCACGTTAATGGCAGCCAGGGCGCTGTCTCCCATAGCATTTCCCACAAAGAAACCGTCGGCGATGGAGTAGATTCCGGACAGGGCAAAAGCCAGCATGGAGGGAATCACATATTGAAAAAATTCTCTATGGTCTTTCATCAGTCTGTGTCTCCTAAAAAGCCTTTACTGATGATAATAGCTGAAGAAATCGCCCATTTTTTCCGTGGCTTCTTTTAAGACCTCTATACGGGGCAGATATACAATGCGGAAATGATCTGGCTGGTGCCAGTTGAATCCGCCTCCGTGAACCACCAGGATTTTCTTCTCCCGGAGAAGGTCCAGGGCAAATTTTTCATCGTCCAGGATATTGAACTTTTTCACATCCATCTTGGGAAAAATGTAGAAAGCTGCCTTGGGCTTTACACAGGTGATCCCGGGGATGTCTATAAGCTGCTTGTAGATAAATTCCCGCTGCTCGTAGATCCTTCCTGCCGGCAGGATATAGTCCTTTACGCTCTGATGGCCGCCTAAGGCAGTCTGGACAATGGACTGGGCGGGAACGTTGGAGCAGAGACGCATATTGGAAAGCATTTTGATACCTTCCATGTAGTCTTTTGCAATTTTCTTGTTTCCGCTGAGGATCATCCAGCCGATACGGAATCCGGCGATCATGTGGGACTTTGACAGGCCGCTGTAGGTAACGCAGAACAGGTCGGGAGCCAGAGAAGCGATGGAAACATGTTCTTCCCCGTCCATGACCAGCCGGTCATAAATCTCGTCAGAGAAAATAATAAGCTGGTGCTCTCTGGCAATATCCACGATCTGCTGAAGGACTTCTCTTGGATACAGGGCACCTGTAGGATTGTTAGGATTGATGATCACTATGGCCTTTGTCCGGTCTGTGATCTTCTTTTTGATATCTTCCATATCCGGGTACCAGTCTGACTGCTCATCGCAGATGTAATGGACGGCTTTTCCTCCGGCTAAAGTAGCGCAGGCTGTCCACAGAGGATAGTCCGGGGAAGGGATCAGGATCTCGTCGCCGTTGTCCAGAAGGGCGGACATGCTCAGATTGATCAGCTCGCTGACACCGTTTCCAGTGTAAATGTCTTCTATAGATAAATTCGGGATTTTCTTTAGCTGGGCGTACTGCATAATGGCTTTTCTGGCAGAGAACAGACCCTTTGCAGAGGAGTAGCCTTCGCAGTCTGTAAGCTGCCGGCGCATATCGTAGATCACTTCATCCGGTGTCTTAAAACCAAAGGGGGCAGGATTGCCGATATTCAGTTTCAGGATATGCATGCCTGCGTCTTCCATACGCTCTGCTTCGTCTACTACTGGTCCTCTTACGTCATATAATACATTGTCTAATTTTGATGATTTTTTGAATTCTCTCATTTCTCTTTCTCCCAAGGTTTGATTTTCTTTTTCTTTTCCCATTAACCATTCTTCATCTACCTGGAGGGTTTCCGCCAGAAAGTGGAGAATATCTCCTCTGGGAAGGGTCTTTCCATTTACATACTGGCTGATATGGCTTTTTCCCAGCTTGACCCCTTTTTCAGAAGCTATGTGGACCAGGTCCACCTGCTTTTTGTCCTGAAGGTCCATTGCCGTCTTTAGTCGCTCTGCAAAAGTTCCCTTTAACATGGTTTTTCCTCCGAAAGTTCAATAGATTGAGTGCATTATAGTATATTTTAGTTAAAAGTTCAATAGAAAAATAAAAAGTTCAAAATAAATATAAAAAAAACAGGAAAAGTTCAATTTGCAAAGCCGGACCAGACACACGGGAGCTGACAGAAGCCTATTGAATTTTATGCAGGAAGGTGGTACCCTCAGAGTACAAAACCCTTGGATTTCTGCGCATGATACTAAAAAATAGGAGACAACAGATATGAATGAAAAAAAGGCATTCCGCCCTGTTCCGGGGCTGTCCAGAGAAGCGGAAGAAAAACAGCTGGCCCTTATCATTGACACAGCTCAGGAAAATCTTGAAAAGACCAGAAAGAATATCCAGACTCTGTCGGAAGATATCCATGATTTGATAGAGACCTATGGGCCAAAGGACAAGGAGGGGCTGTCTCTCCTCCATAATACCCAGTCCCAGTTAAGGGAGAGCCAGAGGGAGCTTCTGAGATATGAGCGGGCAAGGAAAAAACCTTATTTCGGGCGGATCGATTTTAAAGATTCCAAGATCCCCTGGGAGGAGTCCTATTATGTGGGAAGAGTTGGAATCACCAAAGATAGTACAGACCCCCTGGTCATAGACTGGAGAGCGCCGGTGGCTTCTGTTTATTATGAGAACGCTCTGGGACCATGCAGCTATACGGTAAAAGATCATGGAACCTATAACATTGACCTGCGGCGGAAGCGTACCTACGAGATTGAAAATGATCATTTAAAAGATTTTTATGATTCAGATATTGTAGCTACAGACGAATTGCTGAACAAATACCTGGCAAAGAGCAAGAAAGCAGTTCTGGGAGAGATCATTGCAACGATACAGAAAGAGCAGAACCAGATCATCCGTAAATCCCCAAAGACCAATATGATCGTCCAGGGTGTGGCCGGTTCCGGAAAGACAACAGTGGCCATGCACCGGATTTCTTATATTCTGTATAATTATGAGGAGACCTTTCGTCCGGAGGACTTTTATATTATCGGAAGCAACCGTATACTGCTGAACTATATTACCAGTGTCCTGCCGGATCTGGATGTATACGGGGTGTCCCAGATGACCATGGAACAGCTCTTTGTAAGGCTGCTCTATGAAGAATGGGACGGAGAGAAATACCAGATCATTCCGGCAGATAAGAATGACAAAAGCAGCTGCCTGAAAGGAAGTCTGGAGTGGTTCCGGGATCTGGAAAACTTCTGCAGAGAATATGAAAGGCAGCAGATACCCCGGGAAGAAATCCGTCTGAAAAGAGGCAGGAGACTGATCATGTCCGGGACAGCCATAGAAAATTATCTGAAAGACAATCCTCTGATGTCTATGCAGAGCAAGATCCGTATGCTGAATAAAATTCTTATGGCAAAGCTGGAAAATGAACTGAATTGTGTGGGGACTATCTATACACTGGAAGAGAGAAAAGAACTATTCCGGACCTACCGGAAACATTTCGGCGGAAGAAACTGGAAGGGATCTGTCTATGATTTTTATAGAGAGTTCCTCCAGACACAGCAGGAAAAAGGGAAAACCGTACCTTTCCGGGAAAGGGCATTTGACCTGTATGACCTGGCGGCTCTGGCCTATATTTATAAACGGATTAAAGAGACAGACGGCATCCGGGAAGCCAGCCATGTGATTATCGACGAGGCCCAGGACTTCGGCATGATGGCCTACGGAGTCCTGGACTACTGTCTGAGGGGCTGTACCTATACGGTTATGGGAGATGTTTCCCAGAATATACATTTCGGCTGGGGACTGAATGACTGGAAAGAGCTTCAGGAACTGCTTCTTACCGGCCCCCGTGATACCTTCGGGATACTGAAGAAAAGCTACCGGAATACTGTGGAAATTTCCAGATTTGCCACGGAAATCCTCCGTCATGGAAACTTTCCGGTATATCCTGTAGAACCTGTGGAGCGCCATGGAAAAGAAGTGTCCCTGGTTCCCTGCAGGAAGGAGAAAATGGTCCTGGAAACAGTAAAAATCCTTCAGAACTGGCAGAAAGAGGGCCATGAGACTATTGGAGTGATCTGTCGGGACCAGGAGGAAGCCTCCTGGCTCAGCAGCTGTCTGAAAGAACATCTTTCTTTAGCAGAGAGCGACCTGGAAAGAGCGGAATTCGGGGAAGGGATCATGGTCCTTCCAGTGGAATATACCAAGGGACTGGAGTTTGACGCAGTGCTTCTCTACGACCCGTCGAAGGAGAAATATCCCTGGGAAGACGGCTATGTCAAACTGCTTTATGTGGCGGCTACCAGAGCCCTTCACGAGCTGGCAGTGGTTCATGGGGAAAATCTGACAGAACTTATCGGAAAACCGGTATCCAGAGAAAAACATATGAAATTCCTGGAAGGAAAAACTCAAAAAACAGAAAAAAATCCGGAGAAAAAACAGGACAGGGATACAGACAGAATACAGAAGGAAGGACAGCCAAGAAGAGAGATTTCCAGTAAGATTCCGGCTTTAAAAAAGAGAACTGCAGCTGGAGCGGGAACCTCAGAAGAAAGCAGAAAGAACGGAGCAAAAAGCCCAGAGATTTCTGGAAAAGAGCCTCAGGAGAAGCCGGCAGAGGATATCCGTCTGATCCAGAAGGCCCCAAGACCTCTTCCCGTCAATCCTTCTCCACGGCACTTCGGAGATATTCCGGATACCCAGGTCCTAAAGAATCTGATGATACAGGAAAGGATACATCCCAGGGAACTGGAGATTACAGAAGTAAAGAAAAGCAGAGCCTGGCTGACACTAAAGGGAGCATATGGAACTCTGCGGCTGACGCCTCTGGGAGAGGCTGTGATCCGGGTTCAGTTTGTCAGGGAAAATGAGGGAAAATTCCCTCAGGGCTACTGGGACAGTGAGCCGGAAACCGGGGTAAACTGGAGCGCCAGGGCAGGAAAGGATACGGTGGAGCTTGCTACAGATATGCTTATAGTAAGGATCCGAAAGAAGACAGGAGCCCTGACATTTTTTGACAGACAGGGGCGGAAACTGCTGGAGGAAAATCCGGAGATGCCCCGGCAGCTGGATGGAATTTCCAGAACCTGGGCCTATTTTCAATGGCCAAAAGAAGAAAAGATTTTTGCCAAAGGTATCCTGGCAGGCAACCAGGAACCTTTAAGTCATAAGGCCAGATATATCAGCTTTGGCGGGAAAAAGATGCGTATGCCATTGATCTATTCTTATCAGGGATATGGCATCAGCATTGGAGCGGGACATACGGTGCTGGGCTGTGATATTCCCATGTATGGTACTTATGTATATACAGAAGGAGAGGCCCAGGCAGATTATTATTTTATCTATGGAGATTATGAAACGGTAGTAAGACAGCATAAAAAACTAGTGTAATCCACTTTAAATGCCTTACCGTTTCACTGAGAATGCTTAAAGTGGATTACACTAGGTGTATAGAGGGAGGAGAAAATGAAAGTATTGATCATTGAAGATGACCAGGGTCTGCGCCAGGGCATTGCCTTTTCTCTGGCCCAGGAAGGCTATGAAGTTCTTCAGGCTCAGAACGGAAAGGAGGGATACCGGCTTTTTTTACAGGAAGCTCCCCAGGGGATCCTGCTGGATCTGAATCTCCCGGATATGGACGGCAATGACCTGTGCAGGAAGATCAGAGAAAGCTCCCAGGTTCCCATTCTCATGCTGACGGCCAGAGATATGGAGACAGATGAGATCATGGGATTGTCCAGCGGGGCAGACGACTATATGACAAAGCCTTTTTCTGTAGCGGTTCTGAAGCTTCGCCTGGAAAAGCTTCTGGGAAGAAAAGGAGAAAAGGCGAAATCTCATATTTTAAGCTCCGGGGATATAGTGATGGACACGGATCTGATCAAAGTATGGAAGGCACAGCAGGAGATGGAATGCAGTGTGACGGAGTTCAAGATCCTGAAATATTTCCTGGAAAATAAGAACCAGGTGCTGACTCAGAATCAGATCCTGGAGGCGGTGTGGGACCGGGAAGGAAAGTTTGTAAATCCCAATACCCTTCAGGTAAATATCGGAAGGCTGAGAAAGAAAATCGAGGAAGACCCCTCCAGACCAAGATTTATTAAAACCATTCACGGAATCGGCTATATATGGGAGGAGCGGTTATGACAGAGAGGATCTTATATGGAGTCTGCGGCGTTTGTATCCTCCTCTGCCTGGCCTGCTGTCTGGGAACAATGCTGTATTACCGAAGGGAACTAAGGAGGTTTTCCAGAGCACTTCAGACCTATGAACAGAGAGGATTTTTAGGTGATGAGGACTGTAAGGAAGAGATGGAATCCAAACTTCTCAGCCAGCTGTTCCGGGTACTGAGACGTTCTTCTCTGGAGCGGGAGAAGGCGGGAAAGGAGAAAGGAGAGATTGCTTCTCTTCTTTCTGATCTTTCCCACCAGTTAAAGACTCCTCTGGCAAATATTCTGCTGAATACAGAAATTTTAAAGGAGGAAAAGCTTACAAAAGAAGAACAGAAAGTCTTTCTGAAACGGAACCAGGAACAGGCGGAAAAAATGCAGTGGCTGATGAAAAATCTGGTAAAGGCTTCCCGGCTGGAACAGGGAATTTTGACCTTTGAGAGCCATCCCGCTCCCCTGGGAGAGACCATTGCCAAGAGTATAAACGGGGTGTATGCCCAGGCCAGAGAAAAGGATATAGAGCTGGAGGCAGGGCCTTTTACCGAGTGCTTTCCGGTGCATAATCCCAAATGGACTGCCGAGGCTATGGGGAATATCCTGGAAAATGCAGTGAAGTATTCTCCTGCCGGGAGCACTGTAAAAATAGAAGTCCGGCCTCTGGAGATGTATGTACAGGTGAATATCCGGGACCAGGGACCGGGGATACCGGAGAAGGATTTCAATATGATCTTTCAGCGTTTTTACCGGGGCAGCCAGGTGGAACAGGAAGAAGGCACCGGTTTGGGGCTGTATCTGGCCCAGCTTATCCTTCAGAAAGAGAAAGGCTATATTACGGTGTCTTCCAGGGAAGGGCAGGGAAGCTGTTTTTCCCTGTTCCTTCTAAAAGATCAGATGTCTTGACAATAGAAAGACAGTCAATTAATTCCTGATAAGTGTACAATTTGTAGGCTGCGCAAACTTTATTTGTTCTATAATTTATGAAGCCAAAGATAGCATCTGATTCGTTATAATAAGGGTGAGCAAAATCCATATTAGTGAATTGTATCAATGGCTGTCCGTTGGAATCTTTAACATTCAAAACGATATCGCTGCCGCTAAATGCAGCTTCTGAAGGTCCTGTGCGGTGAACAGTGCCGGTAGCTTCGATTTGAAAAAAATTTGTGGTCAGGGAATATTCGGAAATACTTTCTTCCGAAAAAGATGAAGGATTTTTTATCAAGTCATTATCCTCCGGTTTAAGGCTTACATTTTCATTATAAGTTTCTTCTGTTTTTGCAGCAAAGTCCGGATGGACTGCCGACAAGTTTTTCCATTGATCACACAGAGAAATATCTTTTAAGGTAACGGCGTATATTCGATTTCCTCCCTCGCCATGATCTAAAATATACGCTAATCCAGATTCTTGGTCAAAAACATATTCCGGTGCTAGGCCAGAGGCGGATTCATAAGAAAATTCTGAATAATGGGTCAAGGAGTTATCATGGGGAATGGTAAAACCGCTGAGAACTGCCCGGGTCAAAATACTGTCACTATATATTAGAATCTGGCCGGAATTGCTATAAAAATCAAAGCTGATGCTCGCCGTACCCGGAAATTCAGATATAGACAAACACTGTTTTCCGCTATCCAGATTATAGACGTAAATATTGGTATAATAAATCCCTCGCTCTGCAAGGATGATAGCATAGGCCTTATCGGGTGTTATATAAATTTTACTGAATGCATATCCGTCAGCCGGAGCGGAAACAGGAAATAAAATCTCTGGATTCCCGGATGTTAAAGGGTGACGTACCAGGCAGGCGTTCTTTAAAAGATTTATCGGCTCTGCAGAACTTTGAGCCTGCAGATAATATATGGCATCCGGAGATTCTATATACAGGGGGCCGTTTGAAGGATTTTCACTGATGGAGGCAATAAGGGTTGCTTTTTCTTTTGAGTTCTCCGTTTCATCCAGGTTTTCTGCAGCTTTTTCTTCTAAAAGCGCTCCATCTGAACCGTAAATATAATTCTGTCCGTTTCTGCATATGGTGATTTGCTGTCTTTCAGCATCATAGGCGATTTCAGGAACCTTATCTTTTGACACATATTCTGAAAAGAACCACTCCTCTGTATAATCGTTTCCTTTCAGGAGAAAATTGTCCAGAGGCTGGAGTAACCGGTTAAAGATTTCTATATGAAAAATACCATCTTCTTTCACAGCCGCACTAAACAGACAGCTGCTGTCCTGCGTTTTCCCGAGAAGTCTGCCATTTGTTTCGATTGTGCCAAGCTGAGAGAATGCCTCTCTGTAATTTGCCTTTAAGTATTCAGATTCTAACAGCGCCTGAATATATTTTGTATATGGCTGACCGGGATAAGTATCATTAAGTTCCTTAATGCTTTGAAGGGCATTCAGCATATTGTCCATTTGAATTTCAGAACGGATTTTTAATACATTTTCCGTAATATCCTGATAACGGGCACGTAAAACCGACACTGAAGTCAGGATAAAAATACCGGCCAGGATTGCTGTGCTGACAAGTGAGGCACGGATGATCCGCTTTTTCTTACGCCGTCTGTGTCTTTGATATAACTCATCAAAACCGCAGTTTAGCAAAGGAGCGGCCAAGCGCAAAAATTCTACTTTTAATTTTCTTAGGCTCATATGCAAAGTATCGGCTCTGATATCGGCACTTAGCGGCTCAATGTATTCCTCCTGCACCAGGATCTCGCCGTTATCCATGACCATTTCCTGTGTTACATGCCTGAGGAGATCGGGAAATACATTTTCAGGCTCTCCAGAAACCAGAAGCGTTAAAATGTGGTCAGTTTTTCCCTGATGGATCTCTTTAAAGAAGCGTATTTCTTCCATGCACCAGGCAGATTCTTTTGTTTTCTCTGAACAGATTACGATTAGATAACAGGATTGCATCAAGGCTTCACGAATATCATTTCCGAGATTTCCACTGGTAGGAAGTTCACTTTGGTCCCGAAAAACACGGTGGATTTTGGCTTTTTCTGCTTTTCTCAGAGTTTTTGGAGGACGATAATTTTCCAGAAGTTTTTGAAGTTTTATAGCAATAGACATATCCAGGGGTAAATGCCTGTAAGATATAAATGCATCATATTTATAGTTATCCATTTTTATTGTTTTACCTCTTTATTCCTGCGAGCAACGAGTCAAGGGGGCATGTTTGCATCGGGGTCTTTGACTAATCAACAATATAGTATAATTCTTTTTCTTTGCTGGAAAGGCTTCGGATACCGTTTTCTGAGGTTAACATCTGATCAGCCTTTAAGTACAACTCATCCAGAGATAAGACAGGAAATTGTAAAGCCTTTTTACTTCCGTTTTTCTGCAGATCGCAGATCAATCCGTTTGCAAGCCCATAACCTCCGGAATTCAGTTCCAGTACTTTCTCACCGGTATCGGTATCGTAGATCTCGCAGCAGTTTTCTCCATTGAGCAGCAGATAACTGCCATCCAGATTCTGGCCACCGTTGCCAAAGGCCATATTTGCATTCTGGGAAATGATTTCTATGGGTTCCCGGAATGCTCCGTTTTCATCCCGATGTGCGACATATACAGAGCCGCTGAGAGTAGCCTGGCTCTCATGATTAATATATGCCAATGTGCCGGTGGACTCGTCGTATTGGAAAACGCTGGCATAATCGAAAAGCTTTTCCCCTGTATTCAGATCATAGATTGCTTCCAGGGAATTTCCTACATTGGTTTCTGAGGTACAGATCAATAAACCGTCCGAGGTAAGCATACCGTCCTTTCTGCTTCCATAGTTGGAATCTTCAAAGAAAGAGACATCCTTCTCACCTGTCAGATCAATGACGGCTGATCTGGACCAAGAAGCTGCTAATAGTAAGTCTCCTTCAAACTCCAGATGGGAGATCCCGTAATTCCCCAGATCACGGATGTCTAAAGAATCTAAAGTCTCCCCGGTTTCTCCGCTGTAGATCACAATATGGTTTTCCCCCTCGCCGATGTGGTAACTGACAGCTAATCGCCGGTGATCCCGGTCAACGGTCAGACAGATTTCCTCTGAAGCAACCTCCGGTTCCAGTTCTGCCAGGCAGTTTCCTTCAGCCGACCATAATTGAAGGCGGTCATCTGGTGTCTGCAGAAAAACATGAGAGAAATCCTGAGTTATATAATATGCCTTATGATTTTTCAGAGAAACCCGGATTATAGGTTCCTTCAGGTTATCGGCTTCCCAGACAGACAGATAGAGGTTTTCTCCTTCCATCTCCACATTTGCGTACTTTTCCCCGTCTTCACTGATCATAAGATATTGTTCGGCTGCTAGAGATTCAATTCCAAAGTTCTCCTCTATCCAGGAATAGGTACGGAATTCTACGGAGGTATGCTGATAAAGAAGTCCGCTTTCCGGTTCTTCATAGACAAATCCGGGAAGGACTGTCAGCCATTGCTCTTCTTCTCTGGACCAAAGAGCAGCGGCTGTGGTTTCCGGATAACCGTTATACGTAATTTCAGAATTATCAGCAAAGCCACAGGAAAAGGCAAGTACATTTCCCTTTTTCATTTCTCTGACCCCATGCACTGTATAGCCGTTAGACACGAGCACTTCTGCCAGAATATCAATTTCTTCATTTCCGGTGTTTCCGGTATCATCAGGTATATAATCATAATGCTCTGTGATATAGTCCTCCGTATTGAGATAGGAATGCTGATAATTTTCCCCTGTTTCCCGGATCTTTTCCGGAAGCGTTTCTTCTGTATGGCTTTGCCCCTTTTCATCAATTCTGTCTAGCAGTTCTATTTCCGATTCTACGGCGTCTCCATTTCTCTGTCCTAAAGGGAAGGTTTGTTTTACCACCCAGCAGTTTCGGGAATCTTCCTCCCATATGGCAAAAAGATTTACAGAAGCATCTTCCCGATTCTGGGCTTCATACTGTCCGGAAAAATAGTTTTCTCCGGTGTCTGTCCAATACAGATCCAGTTGCAGAGATATTTTATCGTCTTCTGTCAGGCATTCTTGTCTGGAGGCTCTTTCTGCACTTTCGTCGAAATAAACCTGCTCTGTATCACAGGAAAAGATCAGATCGCCGTTATAGGTGTCATAGAGATAGGTATTATCGAAATCTGTCAGTGCGACTTTTTTTCCTTCATCATAGGGTTTGCAGATCCACCAGGATACTACGTTAAAAGGGACTACGGCCCGGGATAGCAGCGGGAGCTTTCCTTCATCGGCGATTTCCTGGGTGACGGCGCTTCTCAGCGCAGCCTCTGCTTCAGGAAGTATTGGGCGTTCCGGATTTTCCAAATTTTTTGGAAGAGATTCCTGGGCCAGGAGTATGGCCAGACGATGGTTGCCGGAACCTGCAGCGGTTTCGGCTTCCGAGGCCAGACGCAGAGATTCGTTTTCGTAAAGGGCTGATTGCCTGCTTGAAATCTGCTCCAGCATAAACAGGCTGTAAGCAGAAAAACTCAGAGCAGCGCAGAGAATCAGAGCAACGGCAATGGAAACATTTCTTCGCCTTGCTCTCTGGGCCCTGCGGTATAGATCATCAAACCGGCATCCTAGGATTGGGGCAGCAATACGATAGTACTCTGTTTTCAAGCGGTGCAGCTGCTTTTTTAATGACTCCCCCCGGATATCAGCCCCCAGTGGTTCCACTTCTACACGCAGCAGGGTCTCTTTTCCATCTTTCCCAATAGTCCTCCGGTTTTCCCAGCGGATCTGTTCCGGGAAGACCTCATCCGGTTCACCGTCGATCAGCAGAGGGAGAATCCGGTTATTGCTGTTACCCCATATCTGTTTAAAATAATTGACTTCTTCCATACACCACCGGGATTCTTTCAGATTAGGGGAACAAATGAGGATAAGATAACGGGACTGGGCCAGGGCCTGCCGGATATCCTCTCCCAGGTCGCCGCTGGTAGGAAGTTCTGTCTGATCCCGGAATATCCGCAGCTTTCTTTTTTCTGTACTGTGTTCTCCTTTGATAACGATTTTATGTTTTTCCAGAAGTTTCTGGAGCTTATCTGCCACAGCCATATCCTTTGGAAGATGTCTGTAGGAAATAAAGGCATCATAATGATAATCAGTGATATTTCTCTTCTCGGTCAAAGATTGTCCTCCTCCCGGTTATATGTGACAAAGACAGGCTTTGCCTTTTGGGAGGATTTCCAAAGCCTGTCTTTATTCGGTCATTATTTTTCTATTCTGTATCCAAGAGAAACCAACATTTCGATCACCTGTTTTACAGTACGCCGGTCAAGGTCTTTTTCATCTTCTGTCAGGTCCTCATAAGGAATCATGGATTCGTGTGTTTTGCGAGCCCTGTCTGTTGTTTCTCCGTATTTCCAGCCCTGTCTGGTACGTTCCTGCTGCCAGGCCTCGTGTACTCCTTTGGCAATAAATTCTATATCCCTTTCCGAGACTTTAGATCCAATTCCCATAATCTCCTCCTGCTTCGTTTTCGATTTCCAGGCTTAAATAATCATCTTATCTTGCTTCCGCAGGAATTGCAGAATCTGGAACCGACAGGTACTTTTGTGCCGCATTGCGTACAGAACTCAGACTGGCCGCCGCCTGCCGTCTGAATGTCCTGGGTGGTTCCGGAGGTATCTGTTCTGCCTGCAGTGGAAGCCTGGCCTTCCAGTAGCCGGATATTGGTCTCCAGTATTTGGATTACCTGATCATCCAGTTTTGCCTGCTGGACCATGCCGCCGATCTGTGTCAGCAATACCGGCCATGCCACAAAGAGCATGATCATGGTAGGGACGATCTGCTGACCGAAAATCCCGACTTTTGCTTCGATGTTTACGCCCCCTGAGACAGGCGTCAGTTCTACATTAAGTGCAGTTTTCATCCCCAAAACCGACTTAAATAAACCGCCTTTAGTTATGCTGAAATAATTTCCCAGAGCGCTGTCCCCGGTAGTAAAGGTATAGCCCTGTTGGGAAAGCTGTTCTCCGGTCTGCCGGATGACCTCCGAATAGTCCTGCATCTGTGTCGGTACGAATTTCGTTGAATTAAATGTTCCCATAATCCCCCTCCTGTTTTTCTCTTCTGGCATTCATCTCATAAAGTACCGCCAATTCACTGATGGCATCCAATACCAGAGTTTTCTCATTGTCAGACAGGATTTCCTCCATTGTTTTCAGCCTGTCGATCACCCGATTTACCTGATCTTCCATTTCTTCATCTGTAATGATCCCATCTTCCATGATTTTTTTGAAGCTGTCTTTGCTTTCCACAACTTCATCCAGCAATAAATAACCTGTCTCTGCATCAAATAGTTTCATAAAGTTTTCTTCCTCCTTTTAATGCAATTTATTTCCGCAATGCCGGCAAAATCCCCAGTCGCCTTCCACAGGTTTGCCGCATGCCGGACAAAGGTTCTTTTCCAGGATTTTTGCAGGTTCCCGCTCATATTTGAAATCCATAATGTTTTTGAAGACCGGGGAAGAGCACCATTCTTTGATCTCCAGCGCCCGCACCGACAGGAAGGGATGGTTCTGGCTCATTAAAGCATAGTACTGAAGCATTTTATTCCAGTTAGAATCGTCCATAAAATCCCGGTATTCCTCTGCCTGACGCATATAAAGTTCCATGTCAAGACGTTCAGCCATTTCCCTGCTTCCGGATGCCAGAAGGGCCATGACCTGTGCTACGGTTTCAGAACCGTCCATATAGATAGCTGCTGCTCTGTCACAGCTGAATTCACTGCATCTCTGCCAGTGGAAAAACGCCAGCTGAAGTCCGCTGGTAATAAGATTTCCTCCCAGAATATTGGCCCCGGCAGACAGAAGTATGCTTGCCATAGTTTGATATAAGACATGGCGGCAGGCAATATGTCCGCATTCATGGGCAAGTACGGCGCTGATCTGTTTTTCGTTCATCAGATCTACAAGGCCGGAGGTAACGGTTATAGAGATAATGCTGTCACCCATGGTATATGCGTTGGCTGCCGGATCCAGTTCCAGATAAAATTCAGGTTCCCGGATCCCCAGTACTTCACAGATGGGCGGCAGCAATGCATAAAGTTCCGGCAGCTGCCGGGGGCCGATCTGCACTTTGTTTGACATATTAATCCCCCGGATCATATTCTCGCTGAACATTTTCATAAAAGCCTTCAGTGCAGCGGAAAATCCGGGAATCTGCTGCAGCTCCCGCAGCGCTTTCTGGTCCTGGGGATGGTAATAATCTCTGGGATTGATGCTCCGCATATTTACTCCTCCTTCTTCATTGCATATCCTGCAGTTTTTAGTATATGTCCTATGGATTTTACCAGGTGCGTATCCAAGTACTGGTAGTCAGTGTCATAGTACCTGCCGACTTCAGGAAGTTTTTCCCATGGGACAAGACAGGTATGAAGCAGTTTTTTCGGATCCTTGTTGGAGCCGGGAGGCATCTGCTCCGGTGTCCCGCTTTTCCATCCTTCGCAGAAAAGGCTGGCTTCCCACCGCAGATGCTCTCCTATAGACAGATTTTCTACAAGAACTGGATTTTTTTCAAGATCCTGTTCGTAGGAACCATCGGGAAGGCCGGAGACGATCACATAACCTGCTGCGCAAACTTTCCATGGAATATGGACTGCCATGGCACGGCTGGAAAATTTTTCGTAAATACTGGCAGTTTTCCAGAAGGTATTCTCATCTCCCTGCTCCCCATAGTATTGTTTATAAAAACAATGTACCGCTTTGGCCATTCCATCCAGTTTTTCGTTGATCAGGATATCATAGCTGTAAATCTGTTCCTGGCAGCCGAAGCCTGCAAGCCCTTCGGTTTTTAATATACCGCTGTCTTCACTGATGTTTTTTTCTTTTACAAACAACGGAACCTTCTTTTGATACCGCTGCAGGATGTCATCGAGACGCAGAGCCAGCTCCATGTTTTTGGCTGCGTCAGTCCCTGTAAAGAAAATCCCGTCCGGGCAATGGGAGGTATGTATAAAATATTCGTAAAACTCTTTTGTGTCAGGCTCTTCCCTGCACAGATCAAGCTGTACTGCCTGTCCGAGGGCCGGATTGCTGACCTGAAAATAGGCAGTTTTTTCCGCTGCTTCTGCACCAAAAAGCTGGATTTGTATATGCATTCCGGCTGTCTGGACTCCTGGGATCAGATATCTGCACAATTCTTCCGCAGTACCGGACCAACCTATAACTGCCAGATTGAAATCACGTTCCACACGCCCAAGGATATTGTCACTTTTGGGGAAGACCGTCAGATATTCTTTAGATAGGATTAACTGTCTGGCTGCCAGCTCTTCAGGATCCTCCCAATGAATATCCCATTTCTGATAGATATTATTTTCTGCAATCCTGCGTATTCTCTCACGCTCACTTAATACATATAAATGAAGCCTGTCCGGAATTTTTTTGCCTTCAGCCTGGCATATTTCATTCAGAAGCTTAATGTTTTTCCATCTTTTAGAATGCATACAGATAATGTAGGAATGTTTTCTGCATCTGGAGGCAATCTTTAAGAGGAAAAGGTTTCGCCGCTCCAATGCAAAAGAAAGTTTGAATGCACCATACCGGTAAATATCGTTTTCCAGATGCTTTCTGTCTTCCGTGTCATCTGCATATTCATCTCTGCCGCATAGAACAAGGATGGTTCCGTTCGGGTCTTTTTTGTGGATATCTTTTACCAGAAAAACAGACTCCTGGGAAACGCCATAAATTAAGTAAACATTGTGTCTGCTTCCTATAGTCTGCAGGAACAGAAGACGCAGCCTGCCCATAATGCCGCCACCTATATTAGCGACTACCATGACCGCCAGCAATATCATTGCAGAAAACATGACTACACCATAAATTGCCCGATACAGCTCTATATTTTCCGAAGCCTTTGTAGATCCGATATCCAATTCCATTACCATGATACGGCCAGAACTGAATAAAGCAAGAAATAGGCTGCCGATTGCGTGGAGCAAACTGCTGTCATCTACGGCGAACCCCCAGAAATATCCCCAAAAATAAACGCTGAATCCAATTACAAGAAATACAATAAATAATGTCAGGCCGTATTTTCGAAACCAAAGATTATGTTTCGATACAAAATACAGCAAAAAAAGCATCATAGCCAACCCGATGATCCAGGTCAGACAAAAAACCAGCACTTCTCCCATGAATCTTTCCTCTCACTGTTTCGGCTGTTTACAGGCGACTGCTGCGGGATGCAGAGTGGTCAAAGACACAGATGCAAGCATGTCCGCCTGGATCATTGTCAAGAATAAAAACAGAGCTGCTGCATTAAATATTTTGATCGTTATTTAATGCGACAGCTCTGTTTTACCATGCTGACCTTTATCTCCCGCATGTAGAAAATAATTATATTAATATGCTTATTTTACCATTTTTGGTTATTTTGTCAATTGATTTCTGTAAACATTATATAAATATTAAAAAAAACAATAATTAAAAAAGAATTTTATGTAATTACTGATTATAATTTTGAGTTTAATTTTCTTCCATTGTAAAAGAATGGTTCTTTGGGCGAGGAAAACTGACAAAATTGTCAGGAAAATATCGGGAAATGTCCAGGAAATGTCAGGAACCTTATGTATAATATAAGAAGCATTAAAATATGGAAACGAGGTGCTTATATGGAAATTTTGAAGACAGTAGGCCTGAAAAAATATTATGGAAAAGATGCCAGTCTGGTGAAGGCTCTGGACGGCGTGGATATGTCTGTGGGGGAAGGGGAGTTTGTAGCTGTGGCAGGAACCAGCGGCTCAGGAAAATCTACCCTTCTTCACATGCTGGGAGGCCTGGATTACCCTACGCAGGGAAAGGTTTTTGTGAGAGGAAAGGATATTTTCGGCCTAAATGAGACAAAGCTGACGATTTTTCGGAGAAGGAATATAGGCTTCGTTTTTCAGAATTACAACCTGGTTCCCATATTGAATGTCTACGAAAATATTGTGCTTCCCATTGAACTGGATGGGGAAGAACCGGACAAAAAATATGTGGAGGAAATCATAGAAACTCTGGGGATCAAAGACAAGATTTACAACCTTCCCAACCAGCTTTCCGGAGGACAGCAGCAGCGGGTGGCTATTGCCAGAGCTCTGGCCTCAAAGCCTGCCATCCTTTTAGCAGATGAGCCTACCGGGAACCTGGATTCCAAGACTTCTCAGGAGGTATTGGGACTGCTGAAACTGACTAACTCCCGGTTTTCTCAGACGATTGTGATGATCACCCATTCTGAGGAACTGGCTCAGCTCTGTGACCGGATCATCCGGATCGAAGACGGCAGGATTGTAGGGAACAGGGGGTGAGGAGATGCGTAATAATAACCGAAAAGTCATCGGAAAGCTTTCCTCCAGAAACATGAAAAAGAACCGGATGCGGAACCTTTTTGCCATAGGCGCTATCTGCCTGACCAGTCTTTTATTCACTGCGGTATTTTCCATGGGAATCGGGATGGGGCAGGCATTCCAGGAACAGACTATGATGGAAGTGGGAGGAAAATTTCACGCCGGATTAAAGAATGTTACCAGGGAACAATATGAAAAGATCACAGATAATCCTCTGGTAAAATCTTCCTCCTATAACATCTATGTGGGAATTGCAGAAAATGTAAAACAGCGCCAGGCAGAAATCCGGGTAGCAAGCGGAATAGAAGAGCTGGACCAGAGTTTTTCCAGACTGAAGGAGGGAAGGCTTCCCAGGGAGAAAGGAGAGCTGGCAGCAGATACCCTTACTCTGGAAGCTCTGGGAATACCGGCGGAAATAGGAGAGAAAGTTCCCCTGGAATTTAAGTTTATGGGAGAAAAAATAGAGCAGGAATTCACCCTCTGCGGCTGGTACCAGGGGAACGAGATCAGCCATGCCAGTGAGCTTTATGTGTCCCAGGCTTATTTTGAAGAGCTGAGCAGGGGTTATACAGAACAGGACTTTGTGGAGCATTACAGAGAAACAGGAGAGATATGCGGCCTCACTGCCGGCAATATTTTTTTTGCTGATGCCAGGAATATAGAGGAAAATGTGCAGAAAATCATCCAGGATGCCGGCTATGTGCCGGAAGGACAGGCTGAAGAAGGAACAGACCCTGATAAAGTAATCAGCTATGGGGTAAACTGGGCGTATCTTACCTCCCGGACAGAAAACCTGGATATGGGGACTGTGGTCCTTTTAGCCGGGGCTTTTCTGGTGATTTTGGTTACCGGATACCTGATCATCTATAATATTTTCCAGCTTTCCATTCTAAAGGAAATCCGTTTTTATGGACTTCTGAAAACGGTGGGGACTACCAAAAGGCAGCTGAAAAAACTGGTCTACCGCCAGGTGTGGAAACTTTCGGCAGTGGGAATTCCTTTAGGGCTGTTCCTGGGGTTCTTTGCAGGCCAGATGCTGATTCCCCTTCTTACCAGTCTTTCGGGATATGAAGGCCCTGCCGGGATTTATTTCAGTCCCTGGATTTTTGTCTTCGGCGCTCTGTTTTCCCTGGCAACGGTGTTTATCAGCTGCAGGAAACCGGCAAAGATTGCAGGAAAGGTTTCTCCGGTAGAGGCTCTCCGCTATACAGATGGAACAGTGAAACGGCGGAGAAAAAAGAAAGGCTTGAAGGGCGGGAGAATATCCAGGATGGCTCTGGCAAATCTGGGGAGGAATAAAAAGAAAACGGCCATTGTGGTATTGTCAGTATCGTTGAGTATTATTCTTCTGGAAATCGTTATGACTGCAGTAGGAAGCTTCCGTATGGACCAGTATCTGGAGACCAGGCTTACCGGAGACTATATGGTGGGAAGTGTAGATTTTACCAGGTCTTCTCCAATGAATATGGACTATACCATAGATGAAAACTACCTTGCCGGAGCGGACAGCCAGACAGGAATTTTAGAAAGCGGAGAGCTGTGGGGAGACCGGGGGATGAAACATACCCTTACCGAGACTGGACGGCAAAGGTATGAGGCTCTTTATCAGACTGGGAAGATGAATACAGAATACGAGGATACAAAAGAGCAGGCTCTGGAGGCTATTGCCGGTAAGGGACAGATCGATGAGGAAAGATATGCCTACTCAGATTCCCTTCTGCCAAAGATGAAAGCAGTGGAAGGAACCATAGATCTGGAAAAATTTGCCACAGGAGATTATGTACTGGTACAGAAGTTTGACCGGTACAGCAGTGAGAATGACAGCATTTATAAACCAGGAGACAGGCTCACTCTTTCCTATACTACAGAAGAATCAGAAGAAGTTTTCGAATACAATGAGAATGGGGAAGTTGTGAACTGGCATTATACCAATACGGAAGAGAAAGAATATGAAGTCATGGCAGTTATTGAACCGCTGCCTGCAAGCATGAATATGCATGCTTTTTCTCTTAATTCTCTGACTGTAGTGGTTCCTCTGGAGGATATGAAAAAATCTCCCAATGCCATTATGTTTGCGAAAACCTATACAGTGGATGAGAAAGACCAGCCGGCTTTTGAAAGTTATCTGGAAAACTATACAGAGCAGGTAAATACTTCTATGGGCTATCTTTCAAAGACCAGTCTGGAGGAAGACTTTTCTGGCATGGTAAATTCCATGGCCACAGTAGGATATGCCCTGTGTGCGGTGATCGGAATCATCGGAATCCTGAATTATGCCAATTCTATGCTTACGGGGATTATCTCCCGAAAACAGGAGCTGGCTACTATGCAGAGCATCGGCATGACGAAAGGACAGATCAAGAAAATGCTCCTCTGGGAAAGCGGGTATTATATCCTGATCTCCGGAGTGATCAGTGTGGCTTTTGGAAGCCTGGGGGCCTATTATCTGGTAAGTGCATTGAACGATGTGATCATGTGTTTCCAGTATCGGTACACGGCTCTTCCCTTTGTCCTTATGATCCCTCTGTGTATGATCTTAGGACTGGGAATTTCTCTGGCAGCCTATTGGCAGACCCAGAAAAAGAGTGTGGTGGAACGGCTCAGGGAAAGTGAATAGAGAAAGAAAATCGCTGCACGACAGCCTTTGCAGGCCAATGTGCGGCGATTTTTCTGTTTTTGGCTTCCTGCTAAAAAAATGGACATACCTGACAGGAAAGGTTATAGTATTTCAGAAATGTTAAGAAAAATGTAAGAATACCTTTAATAAATTCTTAGTTTCTTTTGCTACAATGTGCCTGTAAAAACAAAGGGAGGACCGGAAAAATGGATAACTACCATATATTGCTTGTAGATGATGACCGGGAGATCGTAAAGTCCCTTGGAAAACTGCTGGAACTGGAAGGGTATAAGGTATACAAAGCTTACGACGGTATGGAGGCTTTGGACCGTCTGATGACAGAAGAGATCCACCTTATCCTGCTGGACGTGATGATGCCGAAACTCAACGGCCTTTCAGCTCTGATGAAGATCCGGGAGAAAAACAATATACCGATTATCATATTATCAGCTAAAACAGAGGAAAGCGATAAGGTTTTGGGACTGTCTATGGGAGCCGATGATTATGTGACCAAGCCCTATAATACCCAGGAACTGATGGCCAGGGTGAAATCCCAGTTGAGGCGATATTTTGCACTGGGAGCAGCCAGGGTACAGGAGGACGGAAACCAGCTTAGAAACGGCGGTCTGATACTGGACAGAAATACCAAAGAGCTTACTGTAGATGGACAGCCCGTGCGCCTGACGGCAACAGAATATAAAATCCTGGAACTTCTCATGAGCCATCCCGGCTATGTTTTTTCGGCAGAGGAGATTTATACTCAGGTCTGGCAGGAGCAGGCCTATGGTGTGGAGAACACGGTAATGGTCCATATCCGGCGGATCCGGGAAAAAATTGAGATCACGCCGAAGGATCCAAAATATTTAAAGGTGGTGTGGGGAATTGGGTACAAAATTGAAAAAGTTAAGTAAGAGACAGATAGAAATCCTATTAGGCACAGGAATATTTCTGGAATTGATTTTTATAAATCTTACATATATGTATGGAAGCTATAGGAGTATGGGGGCGGAAGAAAATATCAACTACTATTATTGGACGCTGGAAGAAGTGTATGCTTTCTTTCGGGCCACGGTAGGATTCGGGACCATGACGGTAGTTTTCGGCATCGGAATCGGAGTGCTCCTTCATGAATACCTGAAAAAATGGCCTTTGAAATCCAGTCTCAGATTTTCAAAAGTGGACAGGATCTGGACAGAGGCCGTGATTTTGCTGCTGCTGTTAAGCGGAATTGTGTATCTTCAGGCATTCCCCGCCTTTGGCAGAAATATCTATGTATGGTGGGGCTATATTTTGGACAATCTTTATGACATTTCCCACTATCTTCTGCGGCTGGCCCTGTGTCTGGGCATCCTGCTTTTTTCCCTTTGTATGACTGTGAGAAAGGCGATTCTTGGAAAGGTGCAGGAGACATCATTTATCTGTCAGATGATAAAACAGTATAAGAAGAGTACTTCTCTGGAGAAGCGGCTCCAGAATAAGCTTCGGATGATCCTGGCAGCAGGAGGGATCGCTACGGCAGGGATCCTGCTGTTGATCTTTGGCCCCTGGAGCTTTTATGTGGACCAGTGGATCATACTGTCAGCAGTTCTCAGCATCCTGGTTTTCCTTTTACTTTTAAAAGCCTGTCTTCAAAATCCTCTGGCAAGAGATGCCGGGTATCTGGACTATCAGATTTATCAGATATCCCAAGGAGAAAAACTGAAGGAAGCCTATCGTCTTCCGGAAAATTCTCTTCTGAAAGAGGCAGAAAACAGGCTGGAAAATATTGAAGCTGCTATGGCAAAAAGTGTGGAAAAACAGGTGCAGGCAGAGCGGCTGAAGGCAGAGCTCCTTACCAATATGTCCCACGATCTGAAGACGCCTCTTACTTCCATGGTAGGATATACAGACCTTTTGAAACAGGAAGAACTTTCTGACCAGGCCAGGGATTATGTGGAGGCCATTGCTCTGAAACAGGAGCAGTTAAAAGATATGATCCAGGATCTCTTTGACCTTTCCAAGGCTGCCAGCGGCTCAGAACAGTTAAACCTGGAAGTGCTGGATATGAACAGGCTTTTGGAGCAGACGCTGGGAGATATGGAAGACGCCATAGCAAACAGCGGAAGGGATATCCGCAGCAGATTTTCCCAGGAGCCTCTGCATTTTATGGGAGATAATCTGAAAATGTACCGGGTGGTGCAGAACCTGCTGGAAAATGCCCTGAAATATTCCATGGAAAATACCAGGATCTATATTGAAACAAAAAGACAGGGAGACAGGATACGGACAGAGATGAAGAATATCGCTTCCTATGAGATGGATTTTGCGCCGGAAGAGATCATGGAACGGTTTGTCCGGGGAGATAAGGCCAGGACTACCCAGGGACATGGTCTGGGGCTTGCCATAGCTTCTGCCTATGCGGCGAATATGGGGGGGAAGCTGGAAATAGAGATTGACGGGGACTTGTTTAAGGTGATCATGGAGTTCCCGGTGACGGAAGAGAAAGGCGGTAATATGCATGGACAAGATTTCAATAGTGGTTCCTTGTTATAATGAAGAAGAAGCATTGGAATATTTTTACACAGAAATGAAAAAGGTCATGAAAAAGATGAAAGAGGTTGCCTTTGAGCTTCTCTTTGTAGACGACGGATCGGAAGATCAGACATTGGCAATGCTGCGGAAAATGGCTGAGCTGGATCCCAGATGCCGATACTTGTCTTTTTCCAGAAACTTTGGGAAGGAAGCAGCTATTTATGCCGGCCTTTCCCATGCATCCGGAAATTATGTGGCGATTATGGATGCAGACCTTCAGGATCCTCCCGAACTCCTTCCGGAAATGTATCAGATGCTTTACTGGGAGAACTGGGACTGTGTAGCTGCCCGAAGAAAAAACAGGGAAGGAGAGCCAAGGCTGAAATCTTTTCTGTCTGACTGTTTCTATAAAGTGATCAATAAGCTTTCAAAGATCCAGCTGGTCAGCGGGGCCAGGGATTTCCGTATGATGACCAGGAGGATGGTCAACGGAGTTTTGCAGATGAGTGAGTACAACAGGTTTTCAAAAGGACTTTTCCAGTGGGTGGGCTTCCGCACTGCCTGGATAGAGTTTCCAAACCAGGAACGGTGTGCGGGAAAAAGCAAATGGCCTTTAAGGAAGCTGATTTCCTATTCTCTGGAAGGAATCACCGGTTTTTCCGTGGCTCCTCTTTCGCTGGCTGCAGTTATGGGGCTGCTTTTCTGCGTGATTTCCTTTTTCATGATCGGATTTATTGCATTTCGCACCTTGTTTTTTGGAGATCCGGTAAAAGGCTGGCCTTCTATGTCCTGTATTATTTTTCTGGTAGGAGGGATACAGCTTTTCTGCATAGGAATTTTAGGAGAATATCTGGCTAAGACTTATTTAGAGACAAAGCGGCGGCCTATTTATATATTGAGAGAGACCAGTGAGGATAACTGTAAAGAGATAAGCAGAGGGCCTGGATATGAAAGAACTGCGGACTGATAAAAGGGTCTGGATCCTGCTGGGAGGAGCTCTGGTTTTATGCTGGCTGTTTGTCCTTCAATATGGGATTTTCGGATCCAGAGTGGACTGGATCAGCCAGCACAGTGTGCTTCCGGATTACTTTCGCCGGAGATTTTATGCCACAGGAAATCTTTTTCCGGATATTGCATGGAATCTGGGCGGGGGACAGAATATCTACAATTTTTCATATTATGGACTTTACAGCCCTATAATCCTGTTTTCTTATTTCCTGCCTTTTGTACCAATGGACCTTTACATAATGGGCAGCAGTATACTTTCTTACGGAGTCTCAGCAGTATTCTTTTACCAGTGGGCAAAGAAGCATCTGGAGGAACATACAGCCTTTTGGACTGCCTGTATGTTTGCCCTGGCAGGTCCTATGATCTTCCATTCTTATAATCAGATCATGTTTGTGAATTATATGCCCTTTTTGTGCCTGGCCCTTATGGGGACAGAGCAGTTTCTGAAAGAGAAAAAGAAAGGCCTGCTTATCCTGGGGACTGTGGGGATGATACTGACCAGCTTTTATTTCAGCATAGGAGGGATTCTGGCTCTGAGCTTATACGGGGCAGGGACTTATATAGAGCAGACGGGAAAACTTACATGGAAAGGGTTCTGGAAAAAGGCAGGAGGGTTTATAGGCCTGATCCTTCTTTGTATCTGTCTGTGCGGAATACTGCTGGTACCTACGGCTCTGGTGCTGATGTCCAGGGAAAGCGGGGGGAACACAGCAGAAGGAATGGGATTTTTTTCTGTATCCCTCCTCCGATTTTTTTACAGTCCCTATGGTTTGGGACTGACTGCCCTGAGCCTGTGCAGCCTGATCGGAAATACTGCCGAAAAGGGGACATGGAAGAAAAAGATCATTCCGGCAGGACTTCTGGTGATCTTATGTGTTCCTGTATTCGGCTATCTTTTAAATGGAGGGCTTTATACAAAAGATAAGGTGTTTATCCCTTTCCTTCCGCTGGTGTGTATGGAGACCGGAAAATATGTGGATAAGCTGAAAGCCATTAACAGGGAAAAGGGGAAAAAGCGTTTTTGGCTGGAAATCATGCCGGGAATCCTTCTGATCGGCTGCAGCCTGATCCAGGACAGAATACAGGGCATTGACCAGAAATGGATCATCGGAGCTCTGGGGCTGGTGACAGTGGGAGATACGCTTCTGGTTTTCCTGACGCAGAATCTCTGGAAGAAGTATCCAAAGATTCCCTGGCCCCTGGCAGCTTCCTGCGGAATCCTTTTCTTTTCCGGCTGGGCGATGAATTTCCAGTGGCAGAAAATGCTGTCTGTCCAGGAATACACAGAGATTACCAGCAAAGGCATAAGTCAGATGATAGAAGAGACGGTGGAGACAGATAAGGAATGGTACAGACTGGAAGAGCAGGAAGGCGGTACCCAGGAATTTGCAGACATGAACCGGATCCGCCACATCCGCCAGAATATTTCCAGCATCTATTCCTCCGCCTATAATCAGGAGTACGCCCGATTCAGAAACGATACTTTTCAGGTGAACCGCCATTTTCGCAACCGGCTTATGGAAAGCGTAACGGATAATCCTGTTTTTCTGAGATTTATGGGAGTGAGATATATTATTGGAAAAACGCCGCCTGCGGGGTACCGCCTTCTGAAGGAAAAGGGAGACATAAGTCTTTACCAAAATTTCCAGGCTGCACCTATGGCTTTTGTTACTAATAGGACGATCAGCCGGGAAGAATATGATAACCTGTCTTTTCCAGATAGGCAGACAGCTCTTCTGCAGTACGCAGTGACAGAGGAAACCTCCGATGGTAGCCAGGTGACAGAAGACGCCATTATATCTATGGAGAAATGCAGTCTACGGCTTCCGGAATCTGAAGACAAAGATTTTTACATCAGAAAAACAGATAAGGGATATGAGATCTATGGGACCAAGGAAAGGAAAATAAAGGCAGAGATTTCCGGAAGAGCAGAAACCGATGATCTGCTGGCAGTGAGGTTTCAGGTAAAAAATCAGAATCCGGGGAAAGATATGTATATTCGTTTAAACGGACAGACGAACCGCCTTTCTGCCCAGAAAGGGTATGAATATGCCAATGAAAATTATGGGTTTTCCTACACAGTAACTTTAAAGGGCGGAAAAAAAGAAGTGACTTTTACCCTGGGAGAAGGCAGATACATTCTTGAGGACATCCAGGTATTTACCGGAAACCTGGAAGAACTGGGAAATGAAGAACTTTATGAAAGCCCTCTGGAAAATATCTGTTTTTCCAGAGATGGAGACAGCCTTGCCGGAACTGTGGGGTCAGAGAACACAGGGTATCTGATTACCAGCATTCCCTATGATAAAAATTTCAGGATTACTATAGATGGAGAAGAAGTGGAGACAGAAAAGGTAAACACGGCATTTTTGGGCGGAAAAGTTCCGAAAGGAGCACACAGGATCCAGATTTACTACCAGGCACCGGGAAAAGGCACAGGCTTTTTCCTGACAGGATTGGGAATGGTATTTCTGGTGAGTCTGGAATTAAAAAGCAAAAGGAGAAAGAAAAGTGAGCGGGCAGTATAAAGAGATGATACGATATCTGATCACAGGAGCCGGGACTACCGGAGTCAGCCTTGCTTTATATTTCGGACTGGTTTCCACTGTCCTGGATGCGGAAAGACCTCTGGAGATGCAGGCTGCAAATGTGATCTCCTGGACAGGGGCAGTTGCCTTTTCCTATATTGTCAGCCGGAAATTTGTGTTTGCAAGTAAGAATGAACACATCCTGAGAGAAGCCGGCGCTTTTTTCCTGGCAAGAGCAGGTACCCTGCTTCTGGACATGATCGGTATGTTTATTCTGACCAGTCTTTTGAATGTAAACGGTAAAATATCGAAACTGTTTATTCAGACCGGAATCATAATTTTTAATTATATACTGAATAAATTTTTTGTTTTTGCCCATAGGGAATAGGTCGGCTTGTCAAGTAAGGGCGGCTGTGATAATATGGAAAAATGTCCGGATTTAAGAAGCAGAAGAGGGATCCGGACATGAACAGAAAAACAGAGTAAAAGGAATTGCTGTCAATGAAATATTATTTCGCCCCCATGGAGGGCATTACAGGCTACATATATCGAAACGTCCATCACCGTTTCTTCCCAGGAGTGGACAAATATTTTACTCCTTTTCTTTCTCCAGGCTCCAAGAAGACCATGACGCCAAGAGAACTGCGGGATATCCTTCCGGAAAATAACCAGGGTTATACGCTGATCCCTCAGATCCTCACCAATAAGTCTGAGGACTTTCTGAGACTCTGCCGGGATTTAAAAGAGTATGGATACAGGGAGATAAATCTGAACCTGGGCTGTCCTTCAGGCACTGTGGTCAGCAAGAAAAAGGGGGCAGGATTTCTGGAATATCCCGGTGAATTGGATCGGTTTTTAGAAGAGATTTTTTCTGGGACAGATCTGGATATTTCCATCAAAACCAGGGTCGGAAAGGATGACCCGGAGGAGTTTGAGGAACTTCTGGGCATCTATAACAAATATCCTCTGAAGGAACTGATCATCCATCCCAGGGTACAGACAGATTATTATAAAAATCATCCCAATCTGGAAGTCTTTGCCCAGGCCCTGGAAAAAGCAAAAGTTCCGGTGTGCTATAATGGCGATCTGTTTACCAAAGAGCTTTATGAAGATTTCAGAAAACAGTTCCCGCAGACAGAACGGGTCATGTTGGGAAGAGGACTTCTTAGAAACCCGGCCCTGGTACAGGAAATCAAAGGGGAAGGGAAGCTGGAGAAAGAGAAACTCCTGGCCTTTCATGACGCTTTATGCCAGGAATATGAAAAGGCTATGTCTGGAGATAAAAATGTACTGTTTAAAATGAAGGAACTGTGGTTTTATATGGGAAGCCTTTTTGAAGAGAATAAAAAGGCTATGAAGAAAATCAAAAAGGCTCAGAGACTGCCGGAGTATCAGGCAGCAGTACAGGAACTGTTCCGGCTCTGGCCGGAAAACAGTTAGAGAGAAATTGAAATAAGAAACTTCCAAAAAGTGCAGATTTTCCTCAGGGAGAAGGGGTTGCCCCTTCTCCCTCTTTTATGGTATCCTAGATAGTATATGGAAAGGGGATTCAACGATGAAAAAATTAAGGGATTTGTTAGAAAAACTTGAGTACCAATGTATCCAGGGAACTTTAGATAAAGAAATCACAGCCGTGATATATGATTCCAGAAAGGCAGAAAAAGATGCCCTCTTTGTCTGCATTAAAGGAGCTGTCTCAGATGGACACAGTTATGCGGAAGAGGTGGCGGATAAGGGAGTTTCTGTGCTGGTGGTTCAGGACCCGGTCCAGGTGGGGCCGGAGGTAACTGTGATCCAGGTAGAAGATACCAGATACGCCCTGGCCTGTATCTCAGCAGCATGGTTTGACTATCCTGCCGGAAAGCTGAAAACTATCGGAATCACAGGCACTAAGGGAAAAACCACAACAACGTATCTGATTAAATCTATTCTGGAAAACGCAGGTCATAAGACAGGACTTATCGGAACTATCGAGACCATTATCGGAGAGGAGAAAATACCTTCTGCCAATACTACTCCCGAATCTTATCTGATCCAGGAATATTTTGCAAAAATGGTGAAGGCAGGCTGCGACAGCGTGGTCATGGAGGTTTCCTCCCAGGGACTGATGCTCCACCGGACATCAGGTTTTATTTTTGATATCGGTATTTTTACAAATATTGAACCGGATCATATCGGCCCTAATGAGCATAAGGATTTTGACGATTATCTCCACTGTAAAAGCCTTCTGTTCAGACAGTGCAAGGTAGGAATTTTTAACGGAGATGATCCTCATCTGGAAAAGATCCTGGAGGGACATACCTGCCAGGCGGAAACATTTGGATTTTCACCAAATGCAGACTTGAGAGCAGAGGATACCCGTCTGGTTACCGGAAAGGGAACTTTGGGCATTGCATATAATGTGAAGGGACTGATGGATTTCCCTGTGGAGATCGATCTGCCTGGAAAGTTCAGTGTTTATAATTCCCTTACGGCCATCGCTGTGTGCCGCCATTTCGGCGTGACGGTGGAAAATATCCAGAAGGCGTTGAAGAACGCCCATGTAAAGGGCAGGATTGAAATGGTAAAGGTTTCCGATGAGTTTACGCTGATGATCGATTATGCCCATAATGCCATGAGCCTGGAAAGCCTTTTGACCACTCTGAAGGAATATAAGCCCAATCGTCTGGTATGTCTTTTCGGCTGCGGCGGGAACCGTTCCAGACTCCGCAGATATGAGATGGGAGAGGTATCCGGAAATCTGGCGGATCTGACGATCATTACTTCTGATAATCCCAGAAACGAGGATCCTCAGGCGATCATTGATGACATTAAGGTGGGAATCGGCAAAACACAGGGAAAATATGTGGAGATCATCGACCGGAAGGAAGCTATTGCCTACGCTATCCACCACGGACAGCCTGGAGACATTATCGTGCTTGCAGGAAAAGGTCATGAGGACTACCAGGAGATCAAGGGCAAAAAATATCCTATGGATGAGAGAGTGCTGATCCGGGAGATACTGGAAGAAGACAGCAGAAAATAAATGAAGGATTTATACGCAGATATTATTGTTGATATTTCCCAGGAAAAATTAGATAAGACCTTTCAGTACCTGGTGCCTCCGGAGATGGTTTCTCAGATCGAGGCAGGAAAAAAGGTCAGGATACCCTTTGGAAACGGAAGAAGAGAAATCAGCGGCTATGTGGTGGGACTTTCTTCGGAACCTAAGATAGAGGCTTCCCGGATAAAGCCCATACTGGCCGTAGAAACACAGGGGATGGAGATTGAATCCCGGCTGATCCAGCTGGCTGCATGGATTGCCAGAAACTATGGTTCCACCATGAACCAGGCTCTGAAAACAGTGCTTCCGGTAAAGGAGAAAGCCGCTGCCAGAGAAAGAAGATATATCTGCCTCAAAGCAGATCCCAGATCCTGCGAAAGCCTTCTGCAGGAATATGTAAGAAAGCATTACCGGGCAAAAGAACGCCTCTTGCGGGCGCTGCTCCAAAAGAAGACGATAGAGTATTCTGCGGCGGTAAAAGAAATGAAGATCAGCGGAGAGGTAGTGAAAGGCTTCGAGAAAGAAGGGCTGGTTTCCATTGAAAGAGAACGGTGCTACAGGACGCCTCTTCCTCAGAACATCCCTGAGAAAAAGGCAGCGGTACTGAACAGGGAACAGCGCCAGGCTGTGGAGGATATCCTGAAAGAATGGGCTTCAGATTTTCCACGTCCTTGTCTGATCAAAGGGGTCACCGGCAGCGGAAAAACCGAGGTTTATATGGAACTTATCCATCATATGCTGAAGGAGCAGAAACAGGTGATACTCCTTATCCCGGAGATCGCTCTGACTTATCAGAATGTGTCCAGATTTTATGCCAGGTTTGGGGAACAGGTTTCCCTGATCCACTCCAGAATGTCCCAGGGGGAACGGTATGACCAGTTTGAGCGGGCAAAAAAAGGAGAAATTTCCATTATGATCGGCCCTCGCTCTGCACTATTTACGCCTTTTCCCAGGCTGGGACTTATCCTGATAGACGAGGAACACGAGGATTCTTATAAAAGTGAAAAAACTCCTTGCTATCACGCCAGAGAGACGGCCATCAAACGTGGGGAAATGGAGGGAGCTTTTGTTGTCATGGGATCTGCCTCTCCCAGTGTGGAGAGTTATTACAGAGCCCAGAATGGAAGCTTCCGGCTGGTATGCCTGAAACAGAGATACGGGGAAAGCACCCTGCCGGCCGTATCAATCGTGGATTTAAGGGAAGAATTAAAGACAGGAAACCGGTCCGTATTCAGCGGTCTGCTCACCAGAAAGATCCAGGAGAGACTGAAAAACAAGGAGCAGGTGATCCTGTTTTTGAACAGGCGGGGCTACAGCGGTTTTGTAACCTGCCGTTCCTGCGGTCATGTGATGAAATGTCCCCACTGCGATGTGTCTCTGACGTCTCACAGAAATGGAAGGCTGATCTGCCATTACTGCGGTTATGAGACTATGGACGTACAGAAATGTCCGGTATGCGGGTCTCCTTATATCGGAGGCTTTCGGGCAGGGACTCAGCAGATTGAGAGCCTGGTGCAGAAAAGCTTTCCAGGGACAAAGGTCCTGCGGATGGATGCGGATACTACCAGGAAAAAGGACGATCATGAAAAGATCCTCTCCGCCTTTGGAAGAGGAGAGGCAGACATTCTCATCGGGACCCAGATGATCGTGAAAGGCCATGATTTTCCACGGGTTACTCTGGTAGGCGTACTGGCTGCAGACCTTTCTTTGTGCAGCGGGGACTACCGGGCAGGAGAGAAAACCTTTCAGCTTCTTCTTCAGGCTGTAGGAAGAGCCGGAAGAGGAGAGAAGGAAGGAGAAGCAGTGATCCAGACCTATCACCCGGATCACTACTGCATCCAGGCAGCCAGTGCACAGGATTATGAGTGGTTCTATCAGGAAGAGATGGATTATCGTTCTCTTATGGGCTATCCTCCCAAAGCGGCTATGGCGGCTGTGCGGGGGGCCGGAAAAGATGAAGAGATCTTGATCCAGGCCATGGATTACTGCAGGAAATATATCGAAAGGATCTATCCGGGAAAAGACCTTATACTGATAGGACCGGCTCCGGAGAGTGTGGCGAAAGTCCAGGATATGTACCGTCAGGTACTGTATATGCGCCATCAGGATCATGAAATTTTGGTAAAGATAAAGAATGCCCTGGAAAAATATATAGAAGTGAACCGGGGATTCCGAAATATATATATACAATATGACTTTACAGTATAGAAAAAGAAAAGGAGGCCGAAAACATGGCACTTAGAAACATAAGAACACAGGGAGATCCGATCTTAACAAAGGAATGCAGAAAGATTGAAAAGATGACGCCTAAGATCCAGGAACTGATCCAGGATATGTTTGATACTATGTATGATGCTTACGGCGTAGGACTGGCAGCTCCTCAGGTAGGGATTTTAAAGCAGGTGGTAGTTATTGATATCACAGGAGAGGACCCTCATGTGCTGATCAATCCGGAGATCATCGAGACTTCCGGTTCTCAGACAGGAGACGAAGGCTGTTTAAGCCTTCCGGGCATGAGTGGTACGGTTACCCGGCCTAATTATGTGAAAGTAAAGGCTTATAATGAAAATATGGAAGAAATCGTTCTGGAAGGAACAGAGCTGCTGGCCAGAGCTATCTGTCATGAGACAGACCATCTTCACGGAAAGATGTATACAGAGCTGGTTGAGGGAGAGCTGCGCCGGACCAATTATGAGGAGGACGAGGAAGAATGAGAATAGTCTTTATGGGAACTCCGGATTTTGCTGTGGGTACTCTGGAGGAGCTGATCAAGGCAGGCCATGAGATCATTGGTATAGTAACCCAGCCTGATAAGCCAAAAGGGAGAGGAAAGACTCTTATGCCCACACCTGTAAAAGAGGTGGCTTTGAAGCATCAGATCCCAGTATATCAGCCTAAAAAAGTCCGGGAAAAAGAGTTTACGGAAGCCCTCCGAAATCTCTCCCCCGACGTGATCGTAGTGGCAGCCTTCGGACAGATCATTACAAAGGAAATCCTGGAAATCCCCAGATTTGGCTGTATTAACGTTCACGCCTCTCTCCTTCCGGCATACAGAGGCGCAGCCCCTATCCAGTGGGCTGTGATCAACGGGGAGAAAGAGTCGGGAGTGACTATTATGCAGATGGACGAAGGCCTGGACACAGGAGATATGATCGATAAAGTGGTGGTTCCCCTGGCCCAGGACGAGACTGGAGGAAGCCTTTTTGATAAGCTTAGTCAGGCAGGAGCCAGGCTGTGTGTTAAGGTATTAAAAGACCTGGAAGAAGGAAAGGCAGTCAGAGAAAAACAGCCGGAGGAAAGCACTACCCCATATGCTTCTATGATCAGCAAAAAAATGGGCGAAATTAACTGGAGTCAGCCGGCAGGATCTATCGAACAGCTGATCCGGGGACTGGATCCCTGGCCCAGTGCATACACAAAACTTCAGGGGAAAACTTTGAAGCTGTGGAAGGCCCGGGTAGTTGAAGAAAAGCAGGAAAAAGGCCGGCCGGGAGAAGTTGTCCAGGTGGAAAAAGAAGCCTTTTTCGTGCAGACCGGAGAAGGAATCCTGAAGATAGAAGAGCTTCAGATGGAAGGGAAAAAACGCATGGATACCGGAGCTTTCCTGAGAGGCTTCCAGCTTACTTGCGGAGAGATTCTGGGCTGAGTCCAGGTGACAGATAAAAGGTTGGATAAATATGTCGAATAAAGTAAATTTAAGAGAATTGATACTGAATATCCTTCTGGAGATTGATAAAGAAGGCCAGTACAGCCATCTGGTCCTTCGGAATACCCTGGAAAAATATCAGTATCTGGAAAAACAGGAAAGGGCTTTTATCACCAGGGTATGTGAAGGAACTTTGGAATACCGGATACGTCTGGACTATGTTCTGGACCAGTTTTCCACTGTCCCCGCAGAAAAGATGAAACCGGTGATCCGGGAGCTTCTCCGCTCCAGTGTATATCAGCTTCTGTACATGGATCATGTACCGGACAGCGCAGTATGCAACGAAGCAGTGAAGCTGGCCAGAAAAAGAGGGTTTTACAATCTTACAGGGTTTGTAAACGGCGTTCTAAGAAAGATTGTCAGAGAATACGGAAGTATCCATTTTCCTGAAAAAAACAGTCCGGTAGAATACCTGTCGGTGATCTATTCCATGCCGGTGTGGCTGGTAGAAAGATTTTTGTCTGAATATGACTTTGAAACTACGGAAAAGATCCTGGAAGCATCTCTGGAAACTCAGCCGGCCACGATTCGGATACGGGAATACCAGGTAGAGGAAGAAGCCGTGCTGGAGAGCCTTAAGGAAGAGCAGGTTGTACTGGAAAAGGCTCCCTATGTGGAAAGAGCTTATTATGTAAAGAACTATGATTACCTTCCGGCGCTGACGGCTTTCCGCAGAGGAAGTATCCAGGTGCAGGATGTCAGCTCTATGCTGGCCGGACAGATCGCAGCGCCCAAAGAAGGGGATTACGTTATTGATCTGTGTGCCGCACCGGGGGGAAAGGCCCTGTATATTGCGGACAAGCTTCATGGAACCGGACGGGTGGACGCCAGGGATCTGTCTCAGACCAAAACGGATATGATCCGAGACAACGCCCTGCGACAGAACTTTCTTAACGTAGTGGTTACAGAGAAGGACGCTACCCAATTAGACAGAGAATCGCTGGAAAAGGCGGATATCGTCATAGCTGATGTACCCTGTTCAGGACTTGGGGTTATCGGGAAAAAGAAGGATATCAAATACAAATTGAACCCGGGAAAAATCCGGGATCTGACAGGCCTTCAGCGGAAGATCCTGGAGCAGGCATCTACTTATGTAAAACCGGGAGGAACCCTGATCTACAGTACCTGTACCATTGGAAAAGAGGAAAATATAGAAAATGTCCGGTGGTTTACTGAGCACTATCCTTACGAACTGGAAAGCCTGGATCCTTATATCTGTGAGGAACTTCAGGGAGAGACTACAGCAAAGGGATATCTCCAGCTTCTGCCGGGGGTACACAAGTGCGACGGATTCTTTATGGCCAGATTAAAGAGGAAAAATGAATGGAACAGTTAGATATAAAATCACAGAGTCTTTCGGAACTGAAGAGGACAGTGGAAGGCCTTTCGGAGAAGCCATTTCGCGCAAAACAGATTTATGAATGGCTCCATAAAAAACAGGCGGACAGCTTTCAGGAGATGACCAATCTCTCTGTAGGTCTCAGAGAAAAGCTGGAGAGAAACTGTCAGATCCTGTCTCTGAAGGTGCTGGAGGTCCAGACTTCAAAGCTGGACGGCACACAGAAATATCTTTTCGCTCTGCCGGACGGGAACGTGGTGGAAAGCGTTTTGATGAAGTACCGCCATGGAAACAGCGTATGCATTTCTTCCCAGGTAGGGTGTAAGATGGGGTGCCGGTTCTGCGCTTCCACCATCGGAGGATGGACCAGGAATCTTCTTCCCTCGGAGATGCTGGATCAGGTATATAAGATCCAGAAATTTTCAAAAGAGAGAGTCTCTAATGTAGTGGTGATGGGTACGGGAGAACCCCTGGACAACTACGACAATCTTCTTCGTTTTATCCGTATGCTCAGTGACGAGAACGGACTCCATATCAGCCAGAGAAATATTACCGTTTCCACCTGCGGCATTGTCCCCAGGATGTATGATCTGGCCGGGGAAGATCTTCAGATCACTCTGGCTATCTCCCTTCATGCCTCAAATCAGCAGAAGAGAGAAAAACTGATGCCTGTTGCAAAGAAATATTCCCTGGAGGAACTGATGGGGGCCTGCAGAAATTATTTCGAAAAAACAGGAAGAAGGCTTACCTTTGAGTACAGTCTGGTAGGGGGAGAGAATGATTCCCAGGAGGATGCTGAGGAGCTGGCGCATCTGATAAAAGGGCTGAACTGCCACATAAATCTGATCCCGGTGAATCCCATAAAAGAGCGCAGCTACGTCCAGTCTGATAAAAAAGTTATAGCGAATTTTCAAAATAAACTTGAAAAATACCAAATAAATGTTACTATTAGAAGAGAAATGGGCCGCGATATAGACGGGGCCTGTGGACAATTAAGAAAAAGTTACATTGATAAGAAAGAGGACTCGTAGGATGAAATCATATTCTGTAACAGATGTGGGACAGAAGCGCCAGGTGAATCAGGACTACATATTTTCTTCTGAGGAGCCGGTGGGAAATCTTCCGAATCTTTTTGTAGTTGCAGACGGGATGGGCGGTCATAAAGCAGGAGACTTTGCGTCCAGCTATGCTGTTCAGATCCTGCTTCATTCAATTTTGGAAGATAAAAATCAAAATCCCATTATTATTATCCGGCATGCCATAGAAGAGGCCAACCGGAAAGTTCTGGAAGAGGCAAATCTCCATGAGGAAATGTCGGGTATGGGGACCACCATGGTTCTTGTTACAATCGTTGATGATTATGCCTATGTAGCAAATGTGGGAGACAGCAGACTATATTTGATCGAGGACAAGATTGTCCAGATCACAAAGGATCATTCCCTTGTAGAGGAAATGGTCCGCAGGGGATTGATTACAAGGGAGGATGCAAAACACCATCCTGATAAAAATATTATAACCAGAGTCATCGGCATTGGGCCAGAGATAGAGGTGGATTTTTTCGATATCCATCTGAAGGAGAACAGCAGGCTTCTCCTTTGCTCCGATGGCCTGTCGAATATGGTTTCAGACGAAGAGATCTGGAAGATTGCCGAGACCAGCAGTGATTTGAGAGAGATGGGTATGCGCCTTGTCTCTCTGGCCAACGAAAATGGCGGAAAAGATAATATAGCAGTGGTACTGGTACAGCCAGACACAAAAGAGGTGGAAGTATGTTAAATGTGGGAGTAATCTTAGGTGAACGTTATGAGGTTGTGAGCCGGATCGGATCCGGGGGCATGGCCGATGTATATAAAGCAAAAGACCATAAGCTGAACCGTTTTGTGGCTATGAAGGTCCTGAAGCCGGAGTTCAGTGCAGATACCAATTTTATCCGTAAATTTCAAAGAGAGGCCCAGGCAGCCGCCGGGCTGGCACATCCCAATGTGGTAAATGTCTTTGACGTAGGGGAGGATCAGGGCGTTAATTACATCGTGATGGAGCTGGTAGAAGGAATCACTCTGAAAGAGTATATTTCCAAGAAAGGCAAGCTGACGGTAAAGGAAGCTACCAGCATTGCCATTCAGGTTTCTATGGGGCTGGAGGCAGCCCATAACCGGAATATCGTACACCGGGATATCAAGCCTCAGAATATTATTATCTCAACAGACGGCAAGGTAAAGGTGACAGACTTTGGAATCGCCAGAGTGGCCTCTTCCAATACTATCAGTACAAATGCCATGGGTTCTGTACATTACAGCTCACCGGAACAGGTCCGGGGAGGATACAGCGATTTTAAGAGTGACATCTATTCTCTTGGTATTACCATGTATGAGATGGTTACCGGAAGAGTTCCTTTTGACGGAGATACTACAGTAGCTATTGCTATCAAGCATCTCCAGGATGAGATGGTCCCGCCTTCTCATTATGTGCCGGATCTGCCTCACAGCCTGGAAGACATTATCTTAAAATGTACTCAGAAAAGTCCTGACAGGAGATACAGTACTCTGGCAGAACTGATCAACGATCTGAAACACTCGCTGATAGATCCGAATGGAAACTTTGTAAATCTTTCTCCTCTCAGCAATCATGCCCAGACGATCATGATCACGCCGGATGAGATGAAGGAGATCCAGAACAGCAGCTACTCCCGTAATTCCGATTATGATGAGGATGATGATGAGAGAGAAGAGGACTACGACGAGGAAGAAGATGAAGATGAGGATGATGACGACGAAAGAGGCGGCATCAATACCAAACTGGAAAAGGCTATGACTATCGGCGGCCTGATCATCGGCGCAGTGATCATCTGTATATTGATATATGTGGTAGCTTCTGCTGCAGGAATTATCGGCGGCTCCGGAAATGATGATCAGACACAGCAGGAGACCACAGATACCCAGAATATGGTGACTGTTCCTGACCTTACAAATATGACAGAAGATCAGGCTATGGATGCCCTGAACAATCTGAGCCTGGGAGGCCATAAGGCGGGAGAGGAAGCTTCCGATACAGTACCGGAAGGGCAGGTCTGCAGACAGGATCCGGCTGAAGGCGAGGAAGTGGAGCCAAATACCCAGGTAAATTTTTATGTGAGTACAGGACCTGCTGAAACAGAGGAAGAGACTGTGACGATTCCTACAGGACTGATCGGACAGACACTCAGCGAAGTACAGTCTCAGCTTCAGGAACTGGGACTTGACCCAAGTAATATCCAGCGGGAGCAGAATGCAGACGCTGATGTGGGAACTGTAACTGCGCTGGATCCCGGTGAAGGTTCTGAAGTGGCCGTGGGAAGCCAGGTGACGATTACTGTCAGCACCGGAGAAGGCGATACCATGACAACAGTTCCGGACGTCAGGGGCTATGAAGAGGCTGATGCTGTGGAAATTGTAGAGGATCAGGGGCTGATCGCAAAGGTGGAACACAGCTACAGCGCAGACGCCGGAGTTGGATACGGCCAGGTTTACGAACTTACGCCTCAGGGAGGACAGCGGATCGAACAGGGAAGTATCATCACTCTTAAAGTCCTGACAGAAGAAACGGAAGCAGAGACAGATACAGAGTCTGAAGATGACCAGTCAACAGAGACCAGTACCGGAGGTGCTACAGGCTCTACAGACAGAAGCCTCAGCATTGTGCAGCCGGACAGCTATGACGGACAGCGGGAGGTGCGTATCCGCCTTGTTTCCGCTGATGAGAGCAGCAGCGCAGGAGCTGATGACGGTACAGTAATTCTTCAGGATCAGGTGCTGACCTTTACAGAGAACAGCAGAGGAGAAATGGTCTATGACCTGGGGAGCGTCCAGTATGAAAACGGAGATGTCCTCTTTTTCGATGTAAAAGAGGACAGCGGAGACTATACGACGATCTGGAGTTATAATTTACAAGTAAATGAGTAGCAAATGAAACAGGAAAACTGCTCTGGCAGACAGAACCGGAATTTTCCAGGAAAATGTCTGTCAGGGCAGTTTCTTTTTGTTTTGTTGCCTTTCAAGAGAAAAAAGTATATAATGACACCAGAGTCCATGAAAAGAGGAACTTTGACATATTGAAAAAGAAAATTTATGTGGATGCAGGGAGGTAAGATGCAGGGAAGAATTATTAAAGGGATCGGAGGTTTTTATTATGTAGATTCCGGGAAAGGACAAGTTTATGAATGCCGGGCAAAGGGAATCTTCCGGAAAGAAAAACTGAAGCCTCTGGTAGGAGACTATGCGGAGATCGAAGTCATTGATGAAAAAGAGAAGACAGGAAATGTGACAGCGATCCTGCCCAGGAAAAATCAGCTGATCCGCCCTGCAGTAGCCAATATAGACCAGGCGCTGGTCATTTTTGCAGCAAAGGAGCCCAATCCTAATTTTATGCTCCTGGACAGGTTTCTGATCACTATGGAGCGGCAGAACGTGCCTGTGATCATATGCCTGAATAAGGAAGATCTGGGGGAGAAAGAGAAAATAAAAGAGATAGTGGAGACCTATTCGGCCTGCGGCTACCAGGTCCTTGTTACCAGCGCACAGCTGGAGCTGGGAATCCGGGAGCTGGAGCAGGCGCTTAAAGGAAAGACTACTGCGGTAGCCGGTCCTTCCGGGGCAGGCAAGTCTTCCCTGACAAATCTTCTGGCTCCTGATGTGCAGATGGAAACAGGGGAAATCAGCAGAAAACTTGGCAGAGGGCGGCATACCACCCGTCATTCCCAGCTGATTTTGCTGAATGAGGATACATATCTTATGGACACCCCGGGATTTACATCCTTTTATGTGGAAGATATGGAGAAAGAAGAGCTGCGGCATTATTTTCCGGAGTTTGCCCCCTATGAAGGCACCTGCCGTTTTCAGGGATGCACCCATACCCATGAGCCCGGATGTATGGTGAAAGAAGCTCTGAAAGAGGGAAAGATCAGTTCCCAAAGATATGAAAATTATCAGGAAATATACAAAGAATTAGAAGAGAAAAGGAGATACTGATTTCATGGAATATCAATTATGCCCTTCTATCCTGGCAGCAGATTTCTGGCGCTTGGGAGAGGAGACCACCCAGGTAGAAAAAGCGGGAGTGCAGTGGCTCCACATTGACATTATGGATGGACATTTTGTACCTACAGTCTCTATGGGAGTCCCTGTAGTGGCTTCTGTCAGAAAAGCTTCCGGCCTTTTTTTGGACGTGCATATTATGGCTGAAGAACCGTCTCATCTGGTGAAGGAATTTGCCAAGGCCGGTGCAGATATGATCACCATCCATGCAGAAGCCTGTGTACATTTGGACAGGACCCTCCGTCTGATCCATGAACAGGGCTGCAAAGCAGGAATCGCCATCAATCCTGCTACACCGGTTTCCATTTTGGAAGAGGTGCTGGAGCTGGCAGATATGGTGCTGATAATGACGGTGAACCCCGGCTTTGGAGGCCAGAAATATATCTCCTATTGTACAGACAAGATCCGCCGGTTAAGAGAGATGGCTAAAAGCAGAGGAAAAGATCTGGATATCGAAGTGGACGGAGGGATCAACAGGGAGACGATCCGCACTGTACTGGAAGCAGGCGCCAATGTGATCGTGGCGGGTTCTGCCGTATTCGGAGGAGATATCCAGAGAAATGTAAAAGATCTGAAAGGAATCATAGAGGAATATGAACACGATACTGGTCTGCGGCGGTGAGATAGAGGACAGCTTTGCCCTTTCTGTTTTTGACAGAATCCGGCCGGATTGCATTATCGGGATTGACAGAGGACTGGAATTCTGTTATAAGTACAATATTGTTCCAAACTATATTTTGGGGGATTTCGACAGCATTTCTCCGAAAATCCTGTCTTTTTATGAAGGCGGAGAAATACCGGTGAAACGGTTTCAGCCGGAAAAAGACGCCACGGATACCAGAATCGGTCTGGAGCTTGCTATGAAGCTGGGAAGTCAAAAAATTTTTCTGCTGGGAGCTACGGGAGGCCGGCTGGATCACTATATGGCTAATGTGAAATCATTACTTATTCCCATGGAGCAGGGAGTACAGGCCTGGATACTGGACAGCCAGAATGCTATTACGGTACTGGACCAGGGAACTAAGCTGAAAAAAGACCGGCAGTTTGGAAAGTATGTATCTTTTTTTACCATGGGAGACCGTGTGGAGGGGGTGACTTTGACAGGTTTTAAATACCCTCTGAAGGATCATACCCTGGTGAATTCAGACGAGATCGGAGTCAGCAATGAGATCCAGGAGGACAGCGCTGAGATCACTTTCCGGTCCGGTGTGGTTTTGATGATCATGTCGAAAGACAGAAATATATAACAAAGAGAGGAATATTCACTATGAAGTTAGGAATTGTGGGACTGCCCAATGTAGGCAAAAGCACATTATTTAATTCACTTACAAAGGCAGGGGCAGAGTCGGCGAACTATCCCTTCTGCACCATTGACCCCAATGTAGGAATCGTGGCAGTGCCTGACGAGAGACTGAAGCTGCTGGGGGATTTTTATCATTCAAAGAAAGTGACTCCGGCGGTGATTGAATTTGTAGATATTGCAGGACTGGTAAAAGGGGCATCCAAAGGGGAAGGACTGGGGAACCAGTTCCTGGCAAATATCCGGGAGGTAGACGCGATCGTCCATGTGGTGCGCTGTTTTGAAGACGAAAATGTGGTCCATGTAGACGGCTCCATTGATCCTATGAGAGATATTGAGACCATTAACCTGGAGCTGATCTTCTCTGACCTGGAGATCCTGGAGAGAAGGATCGCTAAAACCACAAAGACAGCCAGAATGGACAAGGAAGCCGCAAAAGAGCTTGAATTTTTGAAGAAGATCAAAGCCCATCTGGAAGACGGCAGGCCGGCGTCTACTATAGAACTGGAGGACGAGGACCAGGAAGGTTATATGAAAGAATATAATCTTCTTACCTATAAACCAGTGATCTATGCTGCAAATGTATCAGAGGATGATCTGGCCGATGACGCTCAATCAAATCCTCATGTACAGAAAGTCAGAGAGTATGCCAAGGAGACAGGAAGCGAAGTTTTTGCTCTGTGCGCAGAGATTGAACAGGAGATTTCCGAGCTGGACGATGATGAGAAAAAAGAATTTCTGGAGGATCTGGGGATCAAACAGTCTGGACTGGAAAAGCTTATTGTGGCCAGCTACCGGCTGCTGGGACTTCTGAGCTTCCTTACATCAGGGGAAGACGAGACCAGGGCCTGGACTATTAAGGTAGGGACCAAGGCGCCTCAGGCTGCAGGAAAGATCCACTCAGACTTTGAGAGAGGATTTATTAAAGCAGAAGTGGTGAATTACCGGGATCTGCTGGAGAGCGGTTCCTATGCGGGAGCCAGGGAAAAAGGTCTGGTCCGCATGGAAGGAAAGGATTATGTGGTTCAGGACGGAGATGTGATTCTTTTCCGGTTTAATGTATAAAACCTGAAAAAATCAGAAATCCTACTTTCATCTGAAAAGATAAAGTTTTATCTGCGGCCTGTATGTGCGCAGGGTTGGTACTGGAAGATTAATGTTGGAAAGAACTGCAGGAGTTAATAAATGACACAGATAGAACTGGAAAGAAAAATTGAGAATACAAGGGAAGATCTGAATGCCGCTATAGCCGGGAACATGACAAAAAGCAGGATCCTGGATATCAGCCGCCTTTTGGATGGACTTATCGAAGAGTACCTGGATCAGAATGGGTCCAGGAAAGGAACAGAAGATGAACAGGCTCTCTATATGGGAAAGGGCCGGCAAAAAGGCTGTTAAGAGGAGTCTTCCGAAAAAGAAGCCGCTGCATTTGCACAGGATGAGTGCAGGTGCGGCGGCCTTTTTGTTTTTCTGAAAAAACATATGTTCCTCTTGCGTTTTCCTCTTTATTAGTATAGAATGGGCATATAAGTGGTAGAAAGTGGTGAAAAGTGGTGACAAATGGGTAGTTGATGGCAGAAGCAGCCCATATGAACCATGGAGGACACGAAGGGGAGAATCGTATCCTCACGAAAGAAGGTGACGTTCATATGTTCATGGGAGAGTACAGTCATACGATTGACGCAAAGGGGAGGATGATCATACCTTCTAAGTTCCGGGAGGAACTTGGAGAGGAGTTCGTGCTTACCAAAGGCTTAGACGGATGTCTGTCGATCTATCCCAAGGATGAATGGAAAAACTTTGAAGAAAAGCTGAAAGCTTTACCACTTAATGATAAAAATGCAAGAGCCTTCTTACGTTTCTTTGTAGCCAGTGCAACAATGTGTGAATTGGACAGGCAGGGGAGAATTCTCGTACCGCAGACGCTTCGGGAATTTGCCGGTCTTAATAAGGATGTGGTGCTGACTGGCAATCTTACAAGGATTGAAGTCTGGAGTAAGGAAAAATGGCTGGAGAACAGCAATTATGAAGATATGGATGCCATTGCACAGGGTATGCAGGATATGGGCATTGTAATCTGAGAAAGCCAGGAGAAAAAGATGGAATTTAAACACCAATCCGTATTACTGGAAGAGACTGTCCGGAATTTAAGGGTAAAACCGGATGGGATTTATGTAGATGGAACACTGGGAGGCGGCGGACATTCCTATGCGGTATGTCAGCAGCTATCTGCCAAGGGGAGCTTGATAGGTATAGACCAGGATGAAGCTGCGATAAAAGCTGCGGGTGAAAGATTAAAAGAATTCGGGGAGAATGTAACGATCATCCGCAGCAACTATTGCAACATGAAAAAAGAATTACAGAAGATTGGAATCGCATCGGTAGATGGGATTATTTTAGATTTGGGGGTATCTTCCTACCAATTGGACAACAAGGATCGAGGCTTTACGTACAGGGAAGATGTCCCTCTTGACATGCGTATGGATCAGAGGAATCCCCGGACAGCCAGGGATATTGTGAATACCTACAGTGAGAAAGAACTGTACCGCATTATCCGGGATTACGGGGAAGATAAATTCGCAAAAAATATCGCCAAGCATATCTGTCTGGCAAGACAGGAGAAATCTATAGAGACCACGGGAGAACTGGCGGAGATCATTAAACACGCCATTCCTATGAAAATGAGGGCTGTAGGAGGCCATCCGGCCAAACGGACTTTCCAGGCTATCCGGATCGAACTGAATCAGGAACTGGATGTTTTAAGAGACAGCCTGGATGATATGATCGACCTTTTGAATGACGGCGGAAGAATCTGCATTATTACTTTTCATTCTCTGGAGGACAGGATCGTAAAGACGATTTTCAGGAGAAATGAGAATCCATGCACCTGCCCGCCGGATTTTCCTATATGTGTATGTGGGAAGAGATCAAAGGGAAAAGTGATCACAAGAAAGCCGATTCTTCCAAGTGAGGAAGAATTAGAGCATAACAGCCGGTCCAAGAGTGCTAAGCTGAGGGTATTTGAGCGGGTGAAAGAGTAAGGGCAGAACGCCCGAAAGGGAGAGTTTCATGGCAAGTACAAGGAACCGAAACAAATACGACAACAGAAAAAGGCAGAGATATACCGGTTATTATGAAGATGGTAATGCGGCCCGGCGTTTGGAAGAGGTACCTGAACAGCCAAAAAAAGAACTGAGCAGAAGGGCCAGGAGAAATCGGGCTAAAAGTACCAATATAAGCAGAGGGTATATTGTTTTCCTCAGCCTGGTATGCGCCCTTGCCACTGCGGCCTGTGTGCACTATATAAAGCTTACTGCTCAGGTTACTGCCCAGAGGAGTGTGGTTGCTTCTAAAGAACTGGAATTAAACCAGCTTAAAGAAGACAACGACGCATACTACAGCAAGGTGCTTACAAGCGTGGACCTGGATGAGATCCGGGATAAAGCCATTAACGAGCTGGGTATGCAGTATGCAACAGAAGACCAGATTCGGTACTATACACCGGGAAATAACAGCTATGTAAGACAGTATCAGGATGTCCCGGAAAACTAAGCAGGTGGAAGATTGGATAAACAGGAATCAAAGAAAAGAAAATTAACAAAGAAAATGAAACGAAAGCTGGCGGGGGTATTTGCAGTGACTCTGCTGGCTTTCGCCGGTTTATTGACCGGAATCACCATAATTAGCGCCAGAGAGGGAAACCGTTATACTCAGCAGGTCCTTTCCCAGTCTCAGCAGCAGTATACCAATACCACGATACCCTTCCGGAGGGGAACCATCACAGACCGGAACGGTACAGTACTGGCAAACAGTGTAAAGGTATATAACCTGATCCTGGACTGCCAGGCGGTAAATTATAACGAGGATTACCGGGAGCCTACTATCGCGGCTCTGGAAGAATATTTTAATATTGACAGGGAAACCATAGAAGGTCTTCTGGACAATGAAGAGACGAAGACCAGCCAGTATCAGATCCTGGAGACAGAGGTTTCCATGGAGGACAAGAATGCCTTTGAAGAGGCCAATGTGCTTCCTGATGATGAGACGGAGAGAGAGGCCTTGTCAGAGGCGGAACAAGAAAGACGGAGTAATGTCCAGGGGATTTATTTCGAAGACGATTATGAGAGAGTCTATCCCTTGGAAGACCTGGCCTGCGATGTGATCGGGTTTACCGATACGGGAAATACCGCGGACTGGGGACTGGAAGGCTATTACAACAGTACCCTGAACGGCACCAACGGCAGAAAGTTCGGATATCTCAGTGAAGACACCGATCAGGCCCAGACCATTGTGGAGGCGGTAGACGGAAAGAACCTTACTACCACTCTGGATGCCACCATACAGGGAATCGTAGAAAAATATATAGAAGCTTTCAATACAGCGCTGTCTGCAGGCCCTAATAATGTAGAGGGAGAGCAGAAAAAAGGTGCAGAGAATATCGGAGTCATTATTGAAGACCCTAATACCGGAGAAATTCTGGCGATGGCAAGTTCAGGAGGATATGATCTGAATGATCCCAGAGACTTATCTGGAATTTATACAGAGGAAAAGATTGAATCGATGAATGACGAGGAGACAAAAGAAGCCCTTTTTGCCATGTGGAGAAATTTCTGTATCAGCGAAGACTATGAGCCGGGATCTGTAGTAAAGCCTATTGTGGTGGCCAGCGCTTTAGAATCAGGGGCGATTACGGAAAACGACCGGTTTTACTGTGACGGCGGGCAGCAGATCGGAGAACACTTTGTAAGATGTGCCGTTTATCCAAATGCCCATGGCTCCCAAAGCCTGGGAGAAGTTATCCAGAATTCCTGTAATGATGGTATGATGGCTATTGGAAGAAGAATGGGAGCTGCAGAATTTCTTAAATATCAGAGTAAATTCAATTTCGGTACCAGAACCGGTATCGATCTTCCCGGTGAAGGAACGGGTATTCTGTTCTCTGAGGAGAATATGTATGAAATGGAGCTGTCTACCTCTGCTTTCGGACAGGGCTTTACCTGTACTATGATCCAGGAGATCGCTGCTATGGCGGCAGCCATAAACGGAGGAACTTACTACCAGCCCCATCTGGTAAAAGAGATTACAGACCAGGATGGAAAGGTGCTGCGGAATATCACGCCTACTGTGATGAAAGAGCCTATTTCAGAAGATGTATCCGCAGACATTCGGGAATACATGAGCCTGAGTGTAGAAAGCGGAACCGGCCAGTCCGCCAAGGTCCAGGGATATTCCATGGGAGGAAAGACAGGAACTGCGGAGAAACTGGCAGATGATACAGAGGACAATTATCTGGTATCCTTCATCGGATTTGCCCCTCTTGAACAGCCGGAAATGCTGATCTATGTAGTCGTGGATACGCCCAATGTTAAAAATCAGGCCTCCAGCAGTTATGCCCAGTATCTGACCCAGGCGATCATGTCAGAGGTACTGCCTTACATGAATATTCCTCAGGATGAAGAAACTACAGAGGAAACTACTTTGTGGGAGGGATTCTACGGAGTACCGAAGTTGACCGATATTATTGAGGATGGTGTATCTAATCCTTACGGAACAGTCCTTAACCAGGGATATGGAGACGGAGATCCTCAGGAGACTGTGCTAAACGACGAATATTCAGATGGTATAACAAATGAGGAGGCGGGGATCGATGAGGAGGATCCTTCCTATCAGGAGGATGCCTATGATACAGAAGAATTAGAAGATTTCGGACAGGAAAACAGTACGGAAGAAAGTACGGAGACAGAAACCGAAAATACGGAAAATGACAGTGGAGATACCGCTGACGAACAATGAGAAGGCTGACAGACTTACAGCAGAAAATTCAGTAAGTCTGTCAGCCTTTCATATTTTTTGCAGGAAACTGCATATAATAGCAGAGACAGACAGCAGGAGAGCAGCTCCATTATGAAGAAAAACAGGACCTATCACAAAAAAAAGACCGTGATCGTCTTTCTGGTCTTTGCATGTATGCTCTTGGGACTTATGGGCAGAATGTTTTATCTCATGGTGATCCGGTCGGACTATTATTCACAGAAGGCACAGGAACTCCATGAAAGGGAGAGGGATATTAAGGCGGCCAGAGGCAAGATTTTAGACTGTAACGGTGAGGTTCTGGCAGATAATAAGGCAGTCTGCACAATTTCCGTGATCCACAGCCAGATCACAGAGCCGGAAAAGGTGATCGCCATGCTGGCAGAAGAGCTGGGTATTTCGGAAGAGACTGCCAGGACGCGGGTGGAAACAGTTTCCTCCATTGAACGGGTGAAGACCAACGTAGAGAAAACAGTGGGAGATAAGATCCGCAGCTATGGACTGGATGGAGTGAAAGTAGATGAAGATTATAAAAGAGATTATCCTTATAATGAACTGGCTTCAAAGGTGCTGGGCTTTACCGGAGGAGACAATCAGGGAATCGTGGGACTGGAAGTAATGTATGAAGATGTGCTTAAGGGGATAGATGGAAAGATCCTGACAACCACAGACGCCAGGGGCGTAGAACTTTCAGAACTGGGAGAAAGCCGGGTAGAGCCGGTGGAGGGGTATAATCTTCAGACCAGCCTGGATAAAAATATTCAGATGTACGCCCAGCAGGCGGCGTTGAAGGTAATGGAAGAAAAAGAGGCCCAGGGCGTCTCTATTCTTCTTATGAACCCGCAGAACGGGGAAATCTATGCCAATGTAAACGTGCCGGAGTATGATCTCAATGATCCATTTACCCTGAATACCGGCGGGGACTCTTCTCAGATGACGGAGAAAGAATATCAGGACGCCTGTAATCAGATGTGGAGAAATCCCACCATTAATGATACTTATGAGCCAGGCTCTACTTTTAAGATCATTACCATGGCTGCAGGGCTGTCCCAGGGAGTGGTAGATCTGGATGACCAGTTTGCCTGTCCCGGCTATAAGATCGTGGAGGACAGAAGGATCCACTGCCATAAGAGAACAGGCCATGGTGCGGAGAATTTTGTTCAGGGAGCCATGAACTCCTGCAATCCGGTATTTATTGAGGTGGGACTTCGCCTGGGAGCAGAAACATACTATGATTATTTTCAGAAATTCGGACTGATGGAGAAAACCGGTATCGACCTTCCGGGAGAGGCGGGAACCATTATGCATAAAAAAGAAGATATTGGCCAGGTAGAGCTGGCGACCATTTCTTTCGGCCAGTCTTTCCAGATCACTCCGGTGCAGCTTGCCACAACGGTCAGTTCTATTGTCAATGGGGGCAAAAGGGTAACCCCCCATTTTGGTGTGCGGGTTACCGATGATCAGGGTAATCTGATAGAGGAGCTGTCTTATGAAACCCGGGATGGGATCGTTTCTTCTCAGATATCTGAGGAGGTGCGGTACATTCTGGAGAAAGTAGTGTCTGAAGGTTCCGGAAGAAATGCCGCTATAGAAGGAAGGACCATAGGAGGAAAAACAGCTACCTCCCAGACTCTGCCAAGAAGTGAAAACCGGTATATCTCCTCATTTCTGGGATTTACTCCGGCTGAGAATCCCAGGGTACTGGGAATCGTGGTGATCTATGATCCCCAAGGGGTCTATTACGGAGGAACCATAGCGGCTCCGGTGATGAAAGATATCTATGAAAACATCCTGCCCTATATGGGGATTGAAGGCTGAGGAGAAGACTTGAGGGAGCCCAGTCTTGAAAAACAGGAGAAAAAGCATTATACTAGGAAGAGCAAAAAATACATATAAATGAGGTGTACTATGGCAGATTTTAAAATGGTTTTACCGGTGCTGCTGGCCTTTGTCATCAGCGTGATCTTAGGGCCTATCATCATTCCCTATTTAAGAAAGCTGAAGATGGGGCAGACAGAGCGGACAGAGGGTGTACAGTCCCACTTAAAGAAAGCAGGAACTCCCACTATGGGGGGAATTATCTTCCTGCTTTCTACAGTGGTAACTTCCATCTTTTTTGTTAAGGATTATCCGAAGATCATTCCGGTGCTTTTCCTGACACTGGGATTTGGGGTCATAGGATTTCTGGATGACTATCTGAAGGTGGTCCTGAAGCGTTCTGACGGTCTGATGCCGGGGCAGAAGATGGCCTGCCAGATTGTAGTGACAGCCATATTTGCATTTTATCTGGTAAACTTTACCGATGTGTCTCTGGCAATGAGGATTCCGTTCTTTCCCCAGTATGAGCTGAATTTGGGGATCTTTGCTGTGCCTGTGCTGTTTATTGCGGTCATCGGTACAGTTAACGGTGTAAACTTTACCGACGGTCTTGACGGACTGGCTTCCTCTGTGACGATCATGGTAGCAACGTTCTTTTCTGTAGTGGCTATTGGGACAAACAGTGGTATAGAGCCCATTACCTGTGCGGTAGTAGGCGCTTTGATGGGATTCCTGCTGTTTAACGTATATCCGGCGAAGATCTTCATGGGAGATACAGGATCCCTGGCTCTGGGAGGCTTTGTGGCAGGTACGGCGTATATGCTGCAGATGCCGCTGTTCATACTGATCGTAGGACTGGTCTATGTGGTGGAAGTCCTGTCTGTTATGATCCAGGTAACCTACTTTAAGGCTACCCATGGAAAAAGATTTTTCAAGATGGCGCCTATCCATCATCATTTCGAGCTGTGCGGCTGGTCAGAGACAAGGATCGTTACGGTGTTTTCTGTAATAACGGCAATCTTGTGTCTGATAGCGCTTATGGGAGTGTAGGGAAGATAAGGAGAAAATATCATGAATTTACAGAGAGATGACTTAAAAGGGAAAAAGGTCCTGGTCTTTGGCTCCGGAATCAGCGGCGTGGGGGCAGTGAAGCTTCTGGCCCAGGCAGGAGCTCAGATTATTTTATATGATGGGAATGAAAATTTAAAGGAAGAGGATATCCGGAAGAAGCTGCCAAAGGACTGCTCCTGTGAGATCCTTCTGGGAGAGCTTCCAGACTCTGTGATAGAAAGCCTGGATCTGGCTGTGATGAGTCCGGGAGTTCCTCAGGACATTCCTCCTGTGAAACGGATAAAAGAGAAGCAGGTAAGGATCTGGGGAGAAGTGGAGCTGGCTTATCAAATGGGAAAAGGCAGAGTCCTGGCCATTACAGGAACCAACGGAAAGACTACCACTACGGCACTTCTGGGAGAGATCATGAAGGCCTGCAGTGATTCTGTCTTTGTGGTAGGCAACATCGGCAATGCCTATACAGCCGCCGCCCTGGACACCAGAGAAGACAGCTATGTGGTGGCGGAGATCAGCAGCTTTCAGTTAGAGACCATTGAAAGCTTTGCGCCAAAGGTTTCCGCGATCTTAAATATTACGGAGGATCATCTGAACCGGCATCATACCATGGAAGAATATATTCGGGTAAAAGAGCTGATCACAGAGAATCAGACAAAAGAGGATTTCTGTATCCTGAACTATGAGGATCCGGTTCTCAGAGAATTTGGAAATAAATGTCCTGCCAGTGTGGTATTTTTTTCCAGCGAGAGAAAACTTTCCCAGGGGATTTTCCTGGACGGGGACAGGATCTTGATGAGGGACGGAGAGGAAGAGACGGAAATCGTAAAGACCCAGGAGCTGTACCTTCTTGGAAAACATAATTATGAGAATGTCATGGCGGCTGCGGCTATGGCCTGGTGCGCCGGTGTGCCGGCAGAGGTGATCCGCAGAGCTGTGATGGAGTTCCGGGCTGTGCCTCACAGGATTGAATTTGTAGAAGAGATTGACGGTGTGGCTTATTACAACGATTCTAAGGGAACCAATCCTGACGCAGCGATTAAGGGAATCCAGGCTATGGAGCGTCCTACTCTGCTCATTGGCGGAGGTTACGACAAGGAATCCTCTTATGAGGAATGGATCCAGGCCTTTGACGGAAAAGTGAAATATCTGGTCCTCATCGGCCAGACCAGAGAAAAGATTGAAAAAGCTGCTCACGAGTGCGGATTTTACAATACCATTCTGGCAGAAAACCTGGAAGAAGCGGTAAAAATCTGCGCCGGAAAAGCCCGGAAAGGAGACGCGGTCCTTCTGTCTCCTGCCTGTGCAAGCTGGGGACAGTTTGACAACTATGAGCAGCGGGGAGATAAATTTAAAGAATATGTCCGAAGCATGAAGAAAGGAGAAAACTGACATAAGAAAGACAGAAAAGCCATATAATTAGAGGGAACAGATACAAAAGGCGGGATGTGCTTGGAAAGCAGAAAGAAAAAGGAAAAGGGGGCAGACGGCTTTCTTATATTCCTGGTACTGCTTCTGGTGGTCTGTGGTTTGATTTTTCTGTACAGCACCAGCGCCTATAATGGAAGAGTGAAATTTCATGATTCTGCCTATTACTTTAAAAAACAGTTGTTCGCCACTTCCCTTGGACTTATGGGGATGTATCTGGTCTCTTTTATGGATTATCATTTTCTGGTAAAAATGGCGCCTTTTTTCTATGTGGTTTCATTGGCACTGTCTTTGGCAGTACTGCTTTTCGGAGAAGAATATAACGGCTCTAAGAGATGGCTGTCTCTGGGGCCGTTATCTTTTCAGCCCTCAGAATTTTCCAAAGTGGCAGTGATCCTTCTCCTTGCATGGGTGATCACCAGGGGAAAAGAGGAAAACAGGGGAATCCTCTACATGGCAGGAAGGATGGCGATCCTCCTTCCTGTAGTGGGACTGGTGGGAACCAACAACCTCAGTACGGCTGTGATCATTTTGGGAATCGGGGTTATTCTGATTTTTGTATCCAACCCCAGATACCTGCCCTTTGTGGGGATCGGGGCCGCAGGAATTGTATTTATCGCCATCTTTCTGGGAATGGCCAGCTACCGTCTGGAGCGTCTGGCCATCTGGCGGAATCCGGAGGCCTATGAAAAAGGATTCCAGACCATCCAGGGCCTGTATGCCATTGGAAGCGGAGGAATTTTCGGAAAAGGCCTGGGAAGCAGCCTTCAGAAGCTGGGATTTGTACCGGAAGCCCAGAATGATATGATCTTTTCTATTATCTGTGAGGAGACGGGGCTTGCAGGAGGCTGTTTTGTGATCCTGATCTTCGGACTGCTGATCTGGAGGCTGATGGTCACGGCTACCCATGCCAGGGATCTGTGCGGGAGCCTGATCGCCGCAGGAATTATGGCTCATATGGCTATCCAGGTGATCCTGAATATCGCAGTGGTGACAAATACTATTCCCAATACAGGGATCACTCTGCCTTTCATCAGTTATGGAGGAACTTCTGTGCTGTTTCTGCTTGGAGAGATGGGGATCGCCCTTTCAGTAAGCCGGCAGATAAAAGGATAAATATGCAGAATCACCAAGAAAGCAGGAGCTGCATAAAATAATTCCAGATAGGATTCCGGGAAACAGCGGGAAGAAAAGGAGTGTATGGCTTGGGTGGAATCAGGATCACAGGGGGAATTCCTTTAGATGGTGAAGTAAGGATACAGGGTTCAAAAAATGCGGCACTGCCAATCATGGCGGCCGCTCTTTTAAATAAGGGAACTACAGTGCTGAAAGGCTGTCCCCGGATTGCCGATGTCTTTCTTATGGAGAAGGTGCTCTGGGGGCTGGGGGCAGGGACCCGCTGGAAGGGAAATGCCCTGGAAATCTTTGCCCGGCAGATCAGGAACTGTCAGGTAGAAAAAGATCTGGGAGAGAAAATGCGGTCCTCCATCGTTCTTTTGGGAAGCCTTTTGGGAAGATGTAAAGAAGCAGTGCTTCCTTTTCCGGGAGGCTGTGTCATCGGTGCCAGGCCTATCGACCTTCATCTGGAAGCGCTGAAAAAGCTGGGAGGGGAGTTCCGGGAAGAGAACGGACGCCTCTATGCCAGGACCAGGGGGCTGTGCGGAGGCAGCATTTCTTTTTCAAGGTCCAGTGTGGGAGCAACTCAGAATGCGGTGCTGGGAGCGGTCTGTGCCAAGGGAACTACAGTGATCAGAGGCTGTTCACAGGAACCGGAGATAGGTTGGCTCTGTCGTTTTCTGAATCAGGCAGGAGGACAGATCCAGGGCATAGGTACTTCCTGTCTGGTGATCCGGGGAGTTCCCAGACTCCACGATACAGAGTTTACTGTTCCTGCCGACAGGATTGCCGCGGGAACCTACGTATGTGCCAGTGCGATTACCAGAGGAGGGGGAGTCCTCCTGGGACCGCCGGTAGGAGAAATGGGAGCCTTACTGGCAGCCTATGAGAAAATAGGTGGACAATACACATATAACAGTGGTAAACTGGTTTTATGCAGCCAGAGGGCTTTCGGTCCTGTAAAATGGCTGGAAACCGGAGTTTATCCAGGATTTCCGACAGATCTTCAGTCTGTATTTTTGTCGGTCCTTACCTGTGCCCGGGGCGTAAGCCGGGTGAAAGAAAATATCTTTGAAGATCGTTTTAAGGTTGTGCCTCAGCTTCGGAAAATGGGCGCCCATATTTTCCAGATGGAAGGGCAGACAGTTAAAATCCGGGGCGGAAAGCTTCTGGGAAATACTGTGAGGGCAGAGGAGCTGCGGGGAGGAGCTGCTCTTGTGGTAGCCGGACTGGGTGCACAGGGAGAGACTTATGTGGAAAACAGGGAATTTATCGAAAGAGGATATGAGGATATCTCCAGAGATTTGAATTGTCTTGGGGCGAGAACAGAGAAAGATTAGGGGAGATGCTTTATGAGCAGAAGAAAACTGTACAGGATCATCATAGAAACCGTGGCAGGAATCCTTTTGATTTTTGTTCTGGTGTTTTTCCTGGGATTCCGAGTCACTGGCGTACAGGTAGAGGGCAACAGCTTTTATTCGGATGACCAGATAAAAAATATGGTTTTGGATGCACCGATCGCAAAGAATTCCATTCTGGCCGGTTTTTTGAATACGGAAAAAAGTACAAAAGATGCGGCGATGATCGACAGCATCACAGTTTCTAGGGTAAATCGGAATACTCTGCTTCTCCAGGTAAAGGAAAAGCAGATGATCGGATATATTGAATTCCAGGGACAGTGCGTGAACTTTGACCGACAAGGCATCATCCAGATCATTACGGAGGATCCTTTGGAGAATGTGCCAAGGATCGAAGGGATTGATGTAAAAGAGGCCATCCAGGGCGAAAGGCTTACAGGGATCAACACCAGCAAACTGAACACGATCCTCAGTGTGGGAAAGATGCTGGAGAAAATGGAAGAAAAGCCGGACAGGCTGGCCTTTAATGAACTGAATCAGCTTGTGATGTACTATGGAGATATTGAAGTGCGTCTGGGCGATGACGAGAATATGGATGAAAAGATCAACCGCCTTGTAGGAATCCTTCCGGAACTGGAAGGGATGTCCGGGATCCTGCATTTGGAAAATACTACGGAAGATTCGGAATCAGTGGTTTTTGATGACGCAACCCAGGAGGATACTTCCGGGGATGAGGAAGAGGGCGGCAGTTACGATGAAGCTGGTACCGGAACGGATAACGGAACTTCAGGAGATGATCTGGAGTACAGCGACGGCTCTGATGCGGCGGATACCAGAAGCAGGGAGAGCCAGTAAAGATATGATTTTTTTATAAAATGTGAAATTTGCGGTTGATTAATTTTAGAAAAAAAGATATTATATATCTATATGTAATGAGCAGCTAGATAATACAGACTGATACATACCGGTTTTGCCGGAGCATAAGATAAGAAGAAAATGTGGTAATAGTTCAGCTATATCAGAATTAAATCTGCTGCCAGGAACTATGAATGGCAGGGCTGAATTGTTTTTCAGACCATACAAGGGAGCTAAAGGAGGAAATACCGTGTTAGAGATTATGACAAATGAAGCTGAATCATCTGCTAAGATCATTGTTATCGGCGTAGGCGGAGCAGGCAATAATGCAGTAAACAGAATGGTGGAGGAAGCTATTGGCGGCGTTGAATTTATAGGAGTGAATACAGATAAGCAGGCACTTACCCTGTGTAAGGCGCCGACGATCATCCAGATCGGCGAGAAGCTGACAAAGGGGCTGGGCGCAGGAGCAAAGCCTGAAATCGGCGAGAAGGCTGCTGAGGAGAGCATTGAAGAGATCAAGCAGGCCATCCAGGGAGCAGATATGGTATTTGTTACCTGCGGTATGGGCGGCGGTACAGGTACGGGAGCAGCTCCTGTAGTTGCAGGAGTTGCCAAGGAAATGGGTATCCTGACCGTAGGCGTTGTGACAAAGCCTTTCCGTTTTGAGGCAAAGACACGTATGAGCAATGCTCTTGCCGGAATCGAGAAATTAAAAGAAAACGTAGATACACTGATCATTATTCCAAATGACCGTCTGCTGGAAATCGTAGACCGCCGTACATCTATGCCGGAAGCTCTGAAGAAAGCAGATGAGGTTCTGCAGCAGGCTGTTCAGGGCATCACAGACCTGATCAATCTGCCGGCACTGATCAATCTGGACTTTGCCGATGTTCAGACTGTCATGATCGACAAGGGTATCGCACATATCGGTATCGGTGAAGGAAAAGGTGATGACAAAGCGATGGAAGCTGTACAGCAGGCTGTATCCAGTCCGCTTCTGGAGACAACTATCGAAGGCGCATCCCACGTTATCGTCAATGTATCCGGAGATATTTCTCTTATGGATGCCAACGACGCAGCAAGTTATGTTCAGAATCTTACAGGAGAGGATACCAACATCATCTTTGGTGCTCTCTATGATGATAAAGAAGCAGACTATGTACGCATCACTGTTATCGCTACAGGTCTGGATGATGAGACTGCCAGAAAGGCAAGCGTATCCAGAGACAAGAAGTCTGGAAAATCCGAGAGAGGGGCGAAGGCTCAGGCACCGAGACAGGCTCAGCCTCAGCAGGAGCAGCCACAGTCATCTTATCAGATACCGGCTTTCCGCCAGCCGACTTTCCAGCAGCCACAGTTTAAGAGTACTGTGCAGCAGAAGGACATTCAGATTCCGGATTTCCTGAAAAACAGAAGATAAGGTTGCAAAGATCAGGGCTGCCGCAGTTTATGCGGCAGCCTTTTGTAGTTTTGAAGATAGAGAGGAATGTTATATGGAACAGGGATTTACCCATTTTGATGAACAGGGAAATGCCAGAATGGTGGATGTTTCAGAGAAAGAAGTTACCAGCAGAACCGCCATTGCAAAGGGGAGCATTCTGGTCAGCCAGGAAATCATGAAGGCAGTTACGGAGAAACAGGTGCCGAAAGGAGATGTGCTGGGGATTGCCCGGACTGCAGGTATCATGGGGGTAAAGCAGACTCCTTATCTGATCCCTATGTGTCATACCCTTCTTCTGAACAAATGCTCTGTGGATTTTAAGCTTTTGCCGGAAGAAAACAGGATCACAGCTTACTGTACGGTCCAGTGTCAGGGAAAGACCGGAGTGGAGATGGAGGCTCTCACAGGAGTCACCACAGCTCTTCTGACAATTTATGACATGTGCAAGGCTTTAGATAAGAGAATGGAGATTACAGATATACATTTGGTAGAAAAGATTGGCGGGAAAAGCGGACATTTTAAATTTTAAATCTAAAGGACCGGGGACAGGGTATCCTGCCCGGTGAAATTGAAAGGAGAGGTGTTATGAGACGAGCAGCAGTGATCACTTCCAGCGACAGCGGATCCAGAGGAGAGAGAGAGGATGTCAGCGGACAGGTGATCTGTGAAATACTGGAGAAAGAAGGATATCAGGTGGTATACAGGAACCTTCTTCCTGACGAAAGGGAACTTCTGGCAGCAGAGATGGCCAGGATCGCAGATGAAGATATCGCGGATCTGATCCTGACAACAGGAGGAACGGGATTTTCCAAGAGGGATTTTACTCCGGAAGCCACCCAGGATATCTGCCAGCGTATGGTGCCTGGAATTCCCGAAGCTATGAGAGCCTGCAGCATGCAGGTGACAAAGAGGGGGATGCTCAGCCGCCAGGCGGCAGGGATCCGGAAGGGAACTCTTATCGTGAATCTCCCCGGAAGTCCCAAGGCCGTACGGGAATGTCTGGAATATGTGATCGATGCCCTGGGACATGGAATTGATATTCTCCGGGGTGATGCAGGAAACTGCGGTTAAAGGAAAGAGTCAGTCAGAAAAAAGGTTTTTCTGGCGGAGATAGTCTTTCAGCTGTTCCATAGGCATTTCCTGACCGGTCCAGATCTTGAAGGCTTCCGCTCCCTGCCACAAGAGCATCGAATAGCCGTTAAAAGCAGTGCATCCCTGGGCTCTGGCCATAGCCAGAAGCCGGGTCTCCCAGGGAGAATAGATGATATCCGCTACAGCCAGCTCCGGATAGAGATAAGAGGAATCCGGAAGGATGCAGCTTTCCACATTAGGGGCCATGCCTACGGAGGTGGCGTTGACAAACAGACGGCTTTCCCTCATAGCAGATTTCAGAGTTTCCAGATCCCGGATATCGTGGAGGAAGATGCTGCAGGAAGTTTCTTTTCCCAGATCAGCGGCCAGATTTCGGATTCTGGGCAGATGAGTGCTGGTGCTTCTGGCAAAGATATGGATCACTTTTACTCCGTCCAGGGCAGCCTGGGCGCAGATTGCAGTGGCGGCCCCGCCGATTCCCATAAGAGTCATGGTCTGGCCCTCCATTTGGATACCCTGCTCCTTTACGGAATGCATAAATCCTATTCCATCGGTGTTGTGGCCGATAAACCGGCCGTCCCGGTTTTCCACAGTGTTTACTGCGCCGATGAGCCGTGCGGCATCAGAGAGCCCGTCCATATACTCCAGGATTTTGTTTTTGTTGGGCATAGTAAGGTTAAATCCTATTACACCCAGTGCTTTAAGGCCGTTTACGGCTTCTTTTAAGGTTTGTTCATTTATATCAAAAGCAAGATAGGTGCAGTCAATTCCCAGATACTGAAAGCTAAAATTGTGCATTAGGGGAGAGATGCTGTGCGCTATGGGACTGCCGAGAAGACCGGCCAGCCTGTTAGTGCCTGTGATTTCCCACATATGAGATACCTCCTGATCATAAGTAGTGTGTGGACCGAACCTTGGAATCTGCCTTGGTGCGGACGCTGATTTTAGTTTAGAATGATATGCCTTTGCTGTCAAGATGGAAGGGACAAAGAGAAAGGATTGGAAAATATGAAAATAGTAAGAATTAAGAATATAGAAATCGGAATAGGGATGCCAAAGATCTGCATTCCCATTACGGGAGCAAACCGGGAAGAGATACTCCTGGATGTGGAAGAAATCCTGAGACAGAAGCCGGATCTGGCAGAATGGCGGGCAGATTGTTACGAAGAAGGAGAGAATAGAGAAAAAGTCCTGGAAATGTTGAAGACAATAACTGACAGATTGGGACAAATTCCCCTTCTTTTTACCTTTCGCACGGCCAGAGAAGGCGGCAGGAAGGAAATTCCTTTCGGAGATTATGTAAAGCTGTTGGATTCTGCGGCTGATACAGGCCTGATAGATCTGGCGGATGTAGAAATCTTTTTTGGCAGAAAAGATGGGAGAAAGCTGGTGAGTCAGCTTCAGGAAAAAGGCGTTCATGTAGTAGCCTCCAACCATCATTTTGAAGGAACTCCGTCTAAGAAGCGCCTTCTGGAAATATTGGATACCATGTATGAATGTAATGCAGATCTTTTAAAAATTGCAGTGATGCCTGAAAACTTTGAAGATCTGCTGAAACTGCTGGAGGTGACAAAAGAGGCTTCAGAAAAATATGACCGGCCTCTGATCACTATGTCGATGGGAGAAACAGGCTTTTTAAGCCGTATCTGCGGGGAGATCACAGGGTCTGCCCTGACTTTTGCAGCCGGGAGAAATACTTCAGCTCCCGGACAGGCCCCAGCGGAGAATATGCGCGGCATACTGAAAAATATCCATGAAATTTTATCTTGACATTCTTGACATAAAACAGGTTACATAAGGCGAAAAAAGCAGGAGCAGGCTGTCGAAAAGATTTTGGACTCATCCAAGCGGTTTTGACAAAATCAGCACCCCCTGACCTCTATAATGGACATTGCTTATTCCAGATAAGTAAGAGAGTCATGTAGAGGTTGAGGGGGTGTTTTGTGTACTACGAATTTTACATAGATGTGTTTTTCGTAGTAAATCTTTTTATGGATTTCCTGGTGCTCTGCCTGACGAACCGGATTCTTCAGGGTACTGCCAAACCCTGGAGGGCACTGTGGGGAGCTTTGGCGGGAGCCCTGGGAATCTCCCTGTTTTTCTGGATTTCAAAAGAAATTCATGCAGTGAATATACTGATTTTTTCCATTGGGGCATCCTTTGTGATGGTATGGCTGGGCTGCGGCCTGCACCGGGGAAAGGAACTGATGGCCGGCGTTCTGGCCTGCTGGGGTATATCTTTTCTGCTGGGAGGCCTGCTGTACGCGCTGCCTTCCAGGACAGGAAAAGGAATCCTGATTTTTTTTACAATCACATTTACCGCTTATTGGATTTTGAACACAGGCATAAGACTCTTTAAATACTTAAAAGGAAAAGCTGTTCCCAGATGCCGGGTGATCCTGGAGATCGGGGAGCAGAAGATAGAATTAAAAGGACTGCTGGATACAGGAAACTGCTTAACAGACACCAATACCGGAAAACCGGTGTGTGTTATGGAGAAAAGCAGATTTTTCCCTTTACTGGAGAAAAAACAGCAGGAGGCACTGGAAAAATTCTGTAGTCTGAAAGCGACAAATGAGGAGGATCTGGGAAAATTTAGTCCCAGGTTCGTCCCCTATACAGCCTTGGGCTGCGAACGGGGGATCCTCCCCGTAGTCACCGCAGACAGGCTGGTCATTTTCTGGGAAGGAAGAAAGATTTCCATATCCCAGGCAGCCATAGGACTTTCCGGTACTCCGCTGTCTCCTTACAAAAAATTTGAAATGATTATCAGTCCCAAAATTCTGGACAGTTAGTTAAGGAGGAGCTTTGTGAATATGGATGTTTGTATGAAAAAAGGATTTCAGTTTTCAGGATTTACAGGAATTTTACTGCCCACAGGCAACGAGCTGCATTATATCGGAGGAGCAGAGGTACTGCCCGCACCCCTTTCACCGGAAGAGGAGAGCGCACAGATCGAAAGGCTTCAGAACGGAGAGGATCAGGAAGCCAGGTCTTTGCTGATAGAGCATAATCTCCGCCTGGTGGTGTATATTGCCAAGAAATTTGACAATACAGGGGTAGGCGTTGAGGATCTGATCTCCATTGGGACTATCGGACTGATCAAAGCCATCAATACTTTCAACCCGGTGAAAAAGATTAAGCTGGCCACCTATGCTTCCCGCTGCATTGAGAACGAGATCCTTATGTATCTGCGGAGGAACAGCAAGACCAAACTGGAGGTATCCATAGATGAACCTTTAAACGTGGACTGGGATGGGAATGAACTGCTTCTTTCGGACATTCTGGGAACAGATGAAGATGTGATCTACAAAGATATTGAAAGTGAGGTAGAACGGAATCTTCTGGGAAAAGCCATTGGAAAGCTGACAAAACGGGAACAGACTATCGTGCGGCTGCGGTTTGGCATCAATATGCCTGACGGAAGAGAGAAGACCCAGAAAGAGGTGGCGGATCTGCTGGGCATTTCCCAGTCCTATATCTCCCGGCTGGAAAAACGGATCATGAAAAGACTGAAAAAAGAAATTGTAAGATATGAGTAATAATCTGTCAGATATGAGTAATAATCTGTCAGATATGAGTAAGAAATGGTAATTGAAAACCATTTTGACCAAGGGTAAAATAAAATTGATATTATATATTTTACAAGGAGGAAAGAAAAAGTGTACAGAAGGCTATTAAAAAAGTCAACGGCGGTAATCTTAGCCAGTGCGTTGATTTTTTCCAGCTCCACAGTATATGCCCAGGAGGCAGAAGCGGGGAAGGCAGATGGACTGGTAGAGAGTGAACAGCCTTTGGAGGATAACACACAGAAGAAGGACAGCGAGATTTCCAAAGACGAGGACACAGAAGATGTCCAGAAGGAAAAAGAGACCGGCAATACTGAAGAGAAAGAAGAGATACAGGAGAGTGAGACCGATATTTCCAAAGAAAAGGAAGTATCAGAAAAGTCCGGGGACAGTCAGACAGAAGAGAACGGGACAGATAAGACAGAAAGCAGCGATGTGAATGCCGTTCAGAGCGAAGAGACTGTGAAAAAAGAGACAGCAGATACAAAGGAAACAGAAGAACTTTCTGTTTCTATTCCTGTACCTGAATACGAAGATGAAGCAGGCACAGGAATTACGAGTACCCTGGCTATCCGTCTTAACAATGACGGCACAGAGCCGGTTTCCATTACTTCAGAAGATTATGAAGTGAAGATAGTTCCTGTAGGGGAAGCAATAGATGCTGGAATTAACTTTGAGGATATGCAGGAAGAACTGGACAGTAAGGGAAGAAATCTACAGCCGGGGGAATCTATGATCCTCTATCCCCAGTATACCATTCCTCAGGATTATACAGGGAAGACTATGGATTATAAAGTTCAGCTTATCGAAAAGGCAAGCGGCGATGCGGCGGCAGAATCTCAGGTCATTTCTGTCAATGTATTCTCTATTGAAAATGGTGTGCTGAAGTATCATGATACTGCTAAAGGAGAGAAATATCTGATCACATTTGATAAGGGAGACGGCGTCACTTTTGAAGGAAGCATCGGAGGCGGCGGAGGCAACTCTACAGTGATCGGATCAGGTCCTGATATTGGAAGCTATCAGTATTATCTGGATCCGGGACACCCAAGTTCCTTTATATTTGGTACGCCTGAAGGGAAAAGTATTGATATAGAGCTTATTCCTTCAGACGCAGGTACAGCAGAAAAAATGTGGATGAGTTCACCTAATATTGTATCCATTGATCTCCATGCTCCCGCTACTTTAAAGGTTACAGTTACCGATAAACATGTGCTTTATGGAGAAAATGGATTTTCAGTTTCTGCGCCGACCACAGACAAAGATGCACAAATTCTTTTAGGCTCTGTATTAGAAACAGGGGATTTTACGGACCAGGCAGCTATTGATGAGCTGAAAGAATGGGTAGATTCCTATGCAAGGATCCAGGGATATACACTGAAGATTACTCTGCCGGGAGACTGGGATTATACCAGGTTTATACCGAAAGGAGAAATGACAGTGACCATTCCTGTACCGGAGGGATGGGACGCATCCAGAACCCAGGTCTATACGGTGAATGAATATGGATTTAACGGCCCGCTGGGAAGCGTCAGCCAGGATGGAAAGAGCATTTCCTTTAAGACGAAAGAATTCAGCGAAACAGATACGCTGAACTGCGTACTTATGGAAAGATCCATACCCACAGAAGTAAAAGACTGGGAGCGGGTTGTTACGGATTATTATGAGACAGTCAGAGCCGTCAACTGGTTCAGAGAACCTTTGGAGGAGCATTACTTTGATTCTGTGCCTTCTGCCAATGATGCAGCGTATGTGGCCTATCATTTTTCAGGGAAATTTTATACAGATTCGTCATATTATGACCCTGAGACAAGCGAAATAAGGATACCTTATGAGGATCTTGCGCAGGAAGTAGCAAGGTATTATAAGAATGTGCCGGATCTGACGGCTGTTTATATACCAGATTATATCTCTTACGACGCAGCCGGAAATCAAGTCATCCTTCCTGTAGGAGGCGGAGCCGGAGACAGCCCTTATACTTATAAGATTGTGGATACAAAGGAAGTACAGGGAGTTTATGCAATCTGGTTTGAAATAGCAGAAGAAAATGCACAGTGTACTCTTATGGTAGAGGACAACGGCAATGGCGACTGGAGATATGTTTCTTTCCTGGAAGGCTTTCAGGAACCGGAAGCTGGTGATACGGAAGAACCAGAAAATCCAGGCGACGTGGAACAGCCGGAAGATCCAGACGATACAGAGCAGCCGGAAGAGCCAGACGATACAGAACAGCCGGAAAATCCCGGTGAACTGTCTCAGGCTCAGATACAAGATGTGATAAAAGAGATCCAGAATGCAGCAGCCGGAAAAACAATCCCAGTTTCCATGGGAAGTGCTACAATAGTGCCGGAGGAAATTTTAGAAAGTGCCAAAGGCAGAAATGTAACCATTGAACTGAAAATGAATGGATATGCCTGGATCATCAATGGCAGGGATATCACAGCCTCCGATATAAAAGACATCAACCTGGAAGTAAGGACAGATGTAAATGCCATCTCCAAAGAGGAGATCAGAAAACTGGCCGGAGACAATCCTGTAAAACAGATTACTCTGACTCACAGCGGTGACTTTGGATTTAAAGCTGTTTTGAAGATTTATTTGGGAACGGAATATTCCGAGAAATATGGAAATCTTTTCTGGTTCAAAAATAGCAGCACCAGTGAATTGGTGGACACAGACAAAATTGATAAAGAAGGATTTGCAGAATTTACCTTTACCCATGCTTCAGATTACGTAATTGTGGTCGACGATCAGGACAGAGCAGCTAAGGACAGCAACACAGTAAAAGGGCAGGGAGCAACCAGTGCCAAAACCACGAAGTCTGTTAAGACTGGGGACAGTTCAGCCCCGGTTCTCTATGCAGGTATGCTTGGTATAGCCGGTATTCTTTTTGCAGGTGCACTGAAAAAAAGGAAGATAAAAAAGTAAAACTGGAAACAGATAAATAAAAGACAGGAAAACCCGTCAGGACTTGGATTTTATAAAAATACAGTCCCGACGGGTTTTTCTTTGGAGAACTATTGACAATCACTATAATAAGAGATATTATTAAGATATCAAAATGATATCAAAAACTATCAAATAAGAGGGGGGCCGCAGGAATTATTCCAGCGGCAGGCTCCTGCAAAGGAGGGTATTGTATGAGTAATCAAGGTGAAATTCAAGAAGAGAAAGAATTAAAGGCAATGTCCGGATACCTGATGCTTTTTGTGGGGATTCTGGGACTGGTCCTGGGAGGAGCGGCGCTGCTTTACGGGATCATGAGACTTTCTGCCACAGGGGGAGGAGCAGGGGGCTGGCTGATACTGGCAGGGCTGGTTCTGCTGCTTGTATTCTTTATTCTGCTGTGCGGACTGAAGGTGATCAATCCGAATGAAGCGCTGGTGCTGGCACTTTTTGGTAATTATTACGGAACATTGAAAAAAGACGGTTTTTACTGGGTGAATCCCTTTGTGTCGGCCATCAATCCTACAGTAAAAGATATACCGGCCACTACGGGAAAATCCAGAAAGGTATCTTTAAAAACCAGGACACTGAACAATGACAGGCAGAAAGTAAATGACGCTATGGGAAACCCTGTGGAGATTGCCGCAGTAGTGATATGGCGTGTGGTGGATCCTACCAGGGCAGTGCTGAATGTGGAGAACTTCAACGACTATCTATCCATTCAGTGCGATTCCATTATCCGCAATACTACCAGAGTATATCCTTACGATGCTGCGGAGGGAGGAGATGAGAAGTCTCTCAGGGGCAGCAGCCAGGAGATAGCGGATATCATGCAGGGAGAGCTTCAGGAAAAGGTAGAGAACGCTGGAATCGAGATTCTGGATGTGCGCATCACCCATCTGGCCTATGCGCCGGAAATCGCATCTGCTATGCTTCAGAGACAGCAGGCAGCCGCTATCATTGATGCCAGACAGAAAATCGTGGAAGGAGCCGTAGGAATGGTGGAGATGGCCCTTGATAAGTTGAATGAAAATAACATTGTAGAGTTAGACGAGGAGAGAAAGGCAGCTATGGTCAGCAATCTTCTGGTAGTGCTCTGCGGAAACAAGGATGCCCAGCCTATTGTAAACAGCGGCAGCCTGTATTAAAGGTAAGGTGGTGACACATTCTGGAACAGGAAAATAAAAGCAAAGGAAAAGAGAAGGCAAAAAAGCAGGTGCCTTTGAGGCTGTCAGTCTCTCTCTGGAATGAGATTGCCCAGTGGGCGGAGGATGATTTCCGCTCTATGAATGGACAGATCGAGTATCTGCTGACAGAATGTGTAAAATATAGAAAGAAACACAGGAAACCGGAAGAATAAGATATTGACAGGAGAAGAAAGATATGCTTATTACAACAACGGAAACAATACAGGGAAAGAAATATGAGACTTTGGGACTGGTAAAGGGGAATACGATCCAGTCTGTACATCTGGGAAAGGACATCATGAACAGCTTTAAGACCATTGTGGGAGGAGAGCTTACATCCTACAATGAGATGATGAACACGGCCAGAGATCTGGCTGTGCAGAGAATGATAAGCGATGCCTGTTTATGATACACTAAATTTACCGAAAAAAAGCGTCAGAATTCCCTGAAAAA